>JAZKSZ010000060.1:0-11013 GCA_036625795.1 Haloarculaceae archaeon | reverse complement strand
AGGTCCGCGGCGAGGAGGCGATCACCCTCTTCCAGGCGATGAACACCGGCCACACCACCTTCTCGACGCTGCACGCCGACTCCGTCCAGACCGTCATCAACCGCCTGGAGAACGAACCGATCAACGTCCCCCGGCCGATGGTCTCCTCGCTCGACATCCTCTGTGTGCAGGTGCTCGGGCGCACGGACGGGGAACGCGTGCGCCGCGCGAAGACCGTCGCGGAGATCGAGGGGATCGACCAGCGGACGGGCGAACTCGACTACTCGAACACCTACAACTGGGACGCCACCGGCGACAGCTTCTCGGAGAGCAACTCCGGGCTCATGGAGGAGATCCGCGAGGAGAACGGCTGGAGCGAGTCCGAACTCCTGCGGGAACTGAAAAACCGGCGTCGGTTCCTCCGGTACCTCAAGCGCGAGGGGGTCACCGACTACCGCCGCTTTACCGCCATGGTCAACAAGTACTACGCCGACCGGGAGGAGGTGCTCGCGCGGATCGACCGCGCAGACCTCGAGGAGCCCGTGGCCGGCGCGATTGACAGCCAACTCCAGGGATGAGTCTCGTCGACCTCCTGGGACTCGTGGTCGTCGGCCTCGTGGCGGTCGCCTACGTCGGGTCGAAGGTCAGCCCCCGGGTCGACCGCGTCGTGGCCCGGCTGGCCCGCGTCCTCTTCGACCGGGTACTCTCCGACCGGCCGGAGCGAAAGCGGCTGATCGAGTCCGCGTATATCGGCCAGTCCTACCGCACCTACGCCGCCAAGACCTACCTGTTCGTGGTGCTTGGGTTCGTCGGCGGCGGGCTGGGGACCGGCTACGCCGTCGCCGGCCTGCTGCTCGTCGTCGAGCCCATCATCCGGAAGCTGGCGGAGCTACCCAACGCCATCGCCGGGACGCTCGGCTTCTCGAAGAGCTTCGAGCTCGTCGTCTCGACGGAGCTGTACTGGGGGCTGCTCGGCGGCGGCTTCGTCGTCGGAGGGGTCGCCGTCGCGGCGGGGGCCTACGTCTTCCGCTGGAAGCTCCCCGAGAGTGACGCCGAGGTCCGCCGCCGGAGCATCGAGGAGGGGCTGCCGCGGACGACGGCGTTCATGTACGCGCTCTCGCGGGGCGGGATGGAGACCCCCGAGGTATTGCGGATCCTCGGGGAGAACAGCGAGGTGTACGGCGAATCCGCTCGCGAGATGCGGATCGTCGTCCGCGAGATGGAGCTGTTCGGCCGCGACATGGTTTCGGCGCTCCGGCGGATGGGGCGGCGCACGCCCAGCGAGCAGTTCAAGACCTTCACCGAGAACTTCGCGAGCGTCCTCCAGAGCGGGAGCGACCGCGCCGAGTTCCTCCGGGACTCCTACGGGCGGTTCCGCGAGGAGTCCGAACAGCGCCAGGAGGAGGTGCTCGAGTTCCTGGCGACCATCGCCGAGGGATACGTGACGGTGCTCGTCGCCGGCGTGCTCTTTTTCATCACGATCCTGCTTGTCTTCGGGCTGACGACGACCGACACGCTCCCGTTCCTCCAGATGGTCGCGTACCTGCTGATCCCGCTTGCCAACGCCGGCTTCGCCGTCTTCCTGGCGTCCAAGCTGGAGACGCTGGGCATCGCGCGCGGGACCGGCAGCGAGGTCCTCGACCGGATGTCCGTCGACACCCCGGCCCGGAGTTCCCCGCGCGCCGAGCGGCGGGCGGCCGACGGCGGCGTCCCCGCCGACGCCGACAACGAGTGGGTGCTGGCGTGGCACGACCGGGTCACCCGCCTCAAGAACGCGGTCCGGCAGCCGTTCCGGACGGCGCTGTCGAGCCCGACCACGGTGCTGTACATCGCGGTTCCCGTGGCAGTCGTGCTCTTTCTGGTCCGGCTCCCGGGCGCGCTGACCGGGACCGGGATCAACCTCTGGGTGCTGGACGACCTCGTGGTGCAGTCGGCGCTGGTCGTCCTCGTGAGCTACGGCGTCGTCCGGGAGGTGTACAAGCGTCGGATCGACCGGATCGAGGCGGCGGTCCCCGAGCTGCTGGAGCGGCTGGCCAGCCTCAACGAGGCCGGGATGACCCTCGTCAAGAGCTTCGACCGGGTGCGCGGGGGCGACCTCGGGGTGCTGACGCCGGAGGTCGAGCGGGTCTGGCGGGACATCGAGTACGGCTCGAACGTCGACGACGCACTCGTGCGGCTCGGTCGCCGGGTGCGGACCACGGCGGTCACGCGGGTGGTGGTTCTGCTGAACAACGCGATGCGGGCCAGCGGCGACCTAGGGGACGTGCTCCGGATCGCCTCCGAGCAGGCCCGGGCGGATCTCGACCTGCGGCGCCAGCGCCGCCAACGGATGCTCACCTACCTGGTCGTCATCTACGTCGCCTTCGTGGTCTTTCTGGTCATCATCATCGCGGTCAACCAGGTGCTGGTGCCGAGCCTGCCGGAGGGTGTCCCGACGCCCAGCGCCGACCAGACCAGCCGGCTGGGGGTCAACGCCGACGCGTTCACCCGTTTCGGCCGCGTCGACAAGGCGGCCTACACGCTGGTCTTTTTCCACACTGCCCTGGTCCAGGCGGTCTGCTCGGGCTTCATCGCGGGCCAGCTCGGCAGCGGGTCGCTGCGTGACGGGACGAAACACGCCGCCGCGATGCTGGGGATCGCCTACCTCGTGTTCGTGCTCATGTCCGCGCCGGTCGCCTCTGTCGCGGCCGGCGGCGTCACCGTCTCCGAGTCCGGCGAGTCGGTCACCCTCACCTCGACGACGAGCTCCGAGGGCGGCTTCGTGGTCGTCCGGGAGGGCAGCGTCAACGGGACCATCCTCGGCGTCAGCGAGTACATCGAGCCGGGCACCCAGGAGGACGTGACGGTACAGCTGCGGCGCCCGGTCGCCGACGGCACGGAGATCCACATCACGACACACCTGGACACCAACGACAACCGCGTCTACGACTTCCAGGGGCCGTACCGCCCCTCCGGCTCCCAGACCGACCGCCCCTACCCGACCCTGTCCAACGAGGGCGCTCCCGGGGCCGCGATAACGATCAACGGCACGGCCGGGTAGCCACCGGTGCGGGCGCTGGCGACCGGCCCGTCCCGACCGCCGGGGATGGGGCTGTCCGCGACGGCCTTTTGCTCGCCGCGCCCGAACCGACGGCGATGACAGTCACCCACGATGGCCTCGCGGTGGAGTGGCTCGGCTACGCGACGGTCCGCATCGAGGGCGACCGAACCGTCTATCTCGACCCCGGGCGCTACGGCGTCCTGACGGGCGAGTGGGAGCCGGACAGCCCGGCGGCCGCCGACGCACACCCGCCAGGGAAGGATTACCGGCCCAAGGACGCCGACCTCGTCTGTCTCTCCCACGTCCACCACTACGACGACGACGGGGTCGAGCGCGTGTCCGGCGAGGACACGACTATTCTTGCCTTCGAGGGTATCGACCCACGGGACAGCGGGCGCGCCCTCCCGCGACTATCCGAGTTGCCGTACGGCGTGCGGGAGGTCTCGATGGAGGACGACGTGGTCGCCGCGGACCTGCCCGTCTGGACCGTCCCGGCGTACAACGAGCCCGGCGGCCCACACACGACTGCCGATGGGACACCCTTCCACCCCGAGGGACTTGGCTGTGGCTTCCTCGTTTCCTTCGAGGGTACCACCGTGTTCTGGCCGGGCGACACCGACGTGCTGGAGGGGCACGCCGAACTGGACGTGGACGTGTTCCTCCCGCCCATCGGCGGCGCGTTCACCATGGACCGCCACGAGGCTGCTGACCTTGCCGAGCGGCTGGACCCAGCACTCGTCGTCCCGATCCACTACAACACCTTCGAGGCCCTGGAGACGGATTCGGCGGCGTTCGCCGAAGACTGCCGCGAGCGCGGGCTCGAGGTGGCACTCGACGACGGCAGCGAGTAGTTCCCAGGCCGTTCAGCGAGCGGGTCAGATGACGCCCATCTCGTCCAGCCGCTCGGGGAGGTAGGTTTCGGTCACGAAATCCAGTCCCCGGGAGGCCAGTGACTGCTGTTCGGACTTCTTCTCGATGTCGAGTTGCAGTTCGATCTGCTCCTCCCAGAAGTCGGTCTGGAACCGCGGGTCCTCCAGTTCCGACTCCAGGGCGTTGATGTCCGAGTCCGAGAGCGGGTCGGTCGGGAGGTCGTACTCGACGATGTCCTGGGGGCGGACACCCACGAACTCCGCTTCGGGTGTGGCGAGGTACTCCGAGAGGTGAGCGGACTTGATCGAGCCGTAGGCGACCGAGCCGTAGATCCGGTAGCTCCAGGGGTCGCCGTCGGTAAAGACGACCACTGGAAGGCCGAGTTCGTCGCGCAGCCGCTTGGTCAGCCGGCGGGTCGCGCGGGCTGGCTGGCCCTTCAGGTGGACCACCAGCGCGTTCATCTCCTCGTCGAAGCCGTTCTCGACCAGCCGGTCGCGCATGCCGCCGGTCTCCACACAGAGGACGAAGTCGGCGTCCGAGTCCAGAAACTCGATGGTGTCGGGGTTGTTCGGGATCTGGTAGCCGCCCTCGCCGACGTCCTCCTGGCAGTGGATCTCCCGTTCCCCGCGGCGGGTCTGCTCGCGCAGGAGGAGCGGGCCCATCACGGTCGCACCCGACTCCTCCGGGCGCATGTGGAAGTCCTCCCGGGTCGCCCCCGAGACGATCTCCAGGTCCTCGATGAGGTCGTTGGACTCGTCCTGGCTCGAGAACTGGGCCTCGTCGAGGTCCCACGATTCGGAGAGGTAGTACAGCTCCCGCAGCGTCGAGGACCGTCCCTCCTCGAGCTGGCGGCTGAGGAAGTCGATGGTGTAGACCGCCTTCAGGAGCTTCTGGGCGCCCCGGATGGAGTTGGCCGACCGGGTGGAGTGGCGGTCGCCGTAGACCCACACCTTCTTGTCGGGGTCGTACTCGATGTTGGATTTCGTGCGGGTGGGGACGTCCATGCTCGGGACGGTCCCGGACTCGAACTGGTCGTAGAACTGTGCCGCGAGGTCGACGAGTTGCTCGCGGGCTCGCTCCTCGTCCTCGGTCAGGGTGGGGGTGTCGGTGCTCATTGGTTCAGCCATCGACGGTCAGTTTCTCCGCTTCGATGCCCTCGACGGAGAGGTCACAGTCCGCGTCGTCGTCGAGGTCGTACGCCAGGGTGGCCTCCCCGCCGCCCGGCACGTCCGGTTCCCACTTCAGGAAGTACTCGCCGTCCATCTCGACGACGGTCGGGTCGCCGTCGCTCTCGCCGCCGGCCCCGTTCAGGTCGGGCTCGGCGGTGACGATGTCGGTCACCTCGAGGTGGGCGCCAGCGTCGGTGTTGTTCTCGACGGTCAACCGGACCTGGCCGTCCTCGCGCTCGCGCTCGACGAGGACGTTGTTCATGATCCGGGCCATCGTGTCGTCGATGTTCAGCGCCGGCCGGCCCGTGACCTCGGCGAGTTTCTCGGCCATCTCCGGGAGGATGGTGGCCAGCTTGTCCTGTTTCTCCCGGCGCTGTTGCATCGAGCGGCGCTTGTTCAGGAAGCTCTTCAGCTCGCGGGCCGCCTCCCGCACGGCGAGTTCGATCTCGTGTTCGATCTCCGGGACGTTCGCGACGGCGTCCTTGGACTCGCTGGTGAACGGAACGTTCGTGGAGGCGACGTGGACCATGATGACCGCCGGCCCGTTAGGGATACCCGAGCCGCCGGGCTGGTCGAGCCCGTAGTTGCGCCAGTTGATCCCCTTGATGACGTCGGTGGTCGCACACGCGCCGCGCTGGTAGACCAGCGGGACTCGGTTGGCAAACCGCATCACCTCGGCGGCACCGTCGGCCTCGATGTCGCCGCCGTAGGCCAGCCCGGCCTCGACGATGAACGGGTCGCCGCCGTGGACCGACGCGTCCCGCGTGGCGGCAGCGTAGAAGTCGGCGTCGAACTCCTTGCGGAGGCCCGCTTCGACGAGTTCCTCGGTGATGGGGGCCAGACAGCCCGTCGGGGGGGCGATGATGTCGGTCTCGCGCATCGCCTCGAGGAGTTCGGAGGCAGTGTCGCGGTCGCTCGCGACGGCGTGGACCCGGGGCGGGTCGTCGGGCACCCGCTCGCAGGCCGCCCAGAGTTCCTCGACGACGTTCTCGCGGGCGGTCTCCCCGAAGGTGGCGCCGTCGTGTTCCTCGGTCATCTCCGCTGCCCGCCGGACGTACTCGGCGAGTTCGTCGCGGGTGACGCGGTGGCGGTTCCCGTCGGCGTCGCTCTCGAACTTCGCGGCCAGGCGCTCGGCCAGCCCCTGGATTGCCGCGTCGTCTTTCCGGTCGGTCGTGGCCGCGTCCACGAGCGCGTACACGTCCGAGACCCGCTCGGCGGTCACCGCCGTCCAGGCGGCCGCAGTGGCCTTCTCCCGGACGGTGTCGCCGAAGGTCGTGTCGTACTCCTCGGCGACCGCGTCCGCCGCCTCGGCGACCGCCGCGACGACCTGGTGGTGGGCCACCCGGTCACGTCCGCCGGAGTCTTCGGCCACCCGCGCCGCGAAGTCGGCGGTCGCCTCCTTGCCCTTGTTGGCGACGGCCTCCTGGACGGCGGCCTCGATGTCCTCGTCCTCGTGGCTCTGTGGCGGCCGCCAGGTCATCTCGCGGCCGAAGTGACGGTCCTTGAAGTTCGCGATCACCGAGTCCGCGGTCTTCCCGCCGACGCGGGTGAACTCCCCCTGCAGGAACCCCGAGATGGAGTAGGAGTCGGTGGCCTCGGCCATCTTGATCAGCGTCCCGAGTTCGACCCCGTGGGGGTGGGGGCGGATCTCCTCGGTCTCGGCGGGGAGCTGGTCGGTCGCGCGTTCGTACTTGAACTCCGCGCTCGGCTCCCGGAGTTCGATGCGGGCGTGGGGGTTGACGACCGCGGTGTGTTTGACGTAGTCGTGGAGTTGCTGGCGAGCCCGCATGTTCCCCTCCATCTCCAGTTCGATCCGGGTGCCGTGGGGGCGGTCCCAGGCGGTCGTCGAGGACTCGCTGATCTCGGGCTCGTTGTCGTCGGTGTCGACGATCAGCTCGAAGTACTGGGCCTCGTCGCTGCCTTTGGTCCGGGAGGTGATCTTCGCGGGCTTGCCGGAGGTCAGCTGCGAATAGAGGACCGCCGCGGAGATCCCGATACCCTGCTGGCCGCGGTTCTGCTCGCGCTTGTGAAACCGGCTTCCGTACAGCAGTTTCCCGAAGACTTTCGGGATCTGTGCCTCGGTAATGCCGGGACCGTTGTCCTCGATGACGAGCGTGTAGTAGTCGCCGGACTCCTTGATCTCGACGTAGATATCCGGGAGGATGTCGGCCTCCTCGCAGGCGTCGAGGCTGTTGTCGACGCCCTCCTTGACCGCGGTGACGAGCGCCCGGGCTCCCGAGTCGAACCCGAGCATGTGCTTGTTCTTCTCGAAGAACTCGGCGATGGAGATGGCTCGCTGGCTCTCGGCCAGCTCCTCGGCGATCCCCTCGTCCTCGCCGAGCGTCGACTGGAAGGACATTCTTGCGGGTCCCTTCAGGCCCACCGACTATAAGCCATGCGCCACCACGGTGAAACTAATGGAAGGGAGCGGTACGTCGCCGCGCTGGCCGGGGAGGCTGGAGCCGGGAACGCCCGGGCAGCCAGCGGCCGCTCCCGGGGGGGTCAGACGGCGTCCGAGACGACGAACGCCGAGTCCCCGCCGCCCCAGGAAACCACGACCTGTGCTCGCTCGAGCGCCGGCGCGTCCGGCATGGCTTCGTCGGCCACGCGCACCTCCTCCGGGCTCATCGACCGGGCCTCGGCCATCATGTGCTGGACGGCGTCGGGGTTCTCCGGAAGCGCTCCCTCCGGCACCCCCTCGAAGGTGGAAACGGTGTCGCGGACCTCCTGGGCCCACCCGTCCCTCTCCGCGTCGTCGTCCGTGTCCGGCAGGCGCTCGACGGCCCGGGGTTTGTAGCGTGCACGCGGGTCGGCGGGCACCTCGGCCGCGACCCCCAGGATGCCCTTGACCGCGCCGAACAGGCCGTCACTGGCGGGGTCCGTCGGTCCGTTCGTACCCGCGTCGAGGCTGCTGCCGATAGGCGTTTGCTCGGGTGCGACGGCCGTACCGCGGACGGACACCGTCTCGCCGTCGTGGACGTGAAACGGTGCGCCGGCCTCCTCGGTGTGGACCGTCTGCCAGGTGGTTCTCCGGCGTTCTCCCTCGTGTCTGTCGCGGTGCTTCGACGGCAGGGACGCCTCCTTCTCGAACCGGTAGGCGACACACCGCTGCTCGGTCAGTGGCGACGTGAACGACTGCTCGGCGACCCGTGCCGTCCCGGTCACCTCGACGTGCCCCTGCCCGGCACGTACCGAAGCCGCATCGTCGGTCATACAGACTCGTTGATACAATTGGGTGAAAGGAGGGGGGGTCGGCAGTTCGCGCTTTCGGCAGTTCGCGCCTGGGGGTCGGCAGTCCGCGCTTTCGGCAGTTCGCGCCTGGGAGTCGACAATTCGCGCACATACGCGCGCTCGCGTGCGGGGGTTTTAATAGGCTGACCCTACTATCATTGGTAGATTCTATGTCAGAGGAGTCTCCGGAGTACGGAGCGGACTCTATTCAGGCTCTGGAGGGGCTTGAGGCCGTCCGCAAGCGACCCGCGATGTACATCGGGTCGACCGACGACCGCGGGTTGCACCATCTCGTCTACGAAGTGGTCGACAACGCCATCGACGAGGCGCTGGCCGGGTACTGCGACGAGATCGAGGTGACCATCCACGAGGACGACTCGGTGTCGGTCGTCGACGACGGCCGCGGGATCCCCGTCGACACCCACGCCGAGTACGACCGGCCGGCCCTAGAGGTAGTGATGACCGTCCTGCACGCCGGCGGGAAGTTCGACAACAAGTCCTACCAAGTCTCCGGCGGGCTCCACGGGGTCGGCATCTCCGTGGTCAACGCCCTCTCGAAGTGGCTGGAGGTGACGGTCAAACGCGACGGAGCGGTCTGGCACCAGCGGTTCGACCACGGCGACCCCGAGTTCGACCTCGAGCGCGAGCGTGACATGCGCCCCGGCGAGGGAACCGGGACGGAACTGCGCTTCTGGCCCGACGACGAGATCTTCGAGACCACCGACTTCGTCTTCTCGACGCTCGAGACCCGGCTGCGGGAACTCGCCTTCCTCAACTCCGGGGTCGCGATCACCCTCCGCGACGAGCGCGAGAACCGGGAGACGACCTTCGAGTACGAGGGCGGCATCAAGGAGTTCGTCGCCTACCTCAACGAGACCAAGAGCCCGCTGCACGGGGAGGTGATCTACTTCGACACCGAGGAGTCGGTCGGCGAGGGGGTCGTCGAGGTGGAGGTGGCACTGCAGGCCACCGACGAGCTCCAGGGCTCGCTGCACGCCTTCGCGAACAACATCAACACCCGGGAGGGCGGGACCCACCTCACCGGCTTCAAGACCGCCCTGACGCGGGTGGTCAACGACTACGCCGCCGACCACGACCTCCTTCGTGACCTGGACGACACGCTCAAAGGCGACGACATCCGCGAGGGGCTCACCGCGGTGCTGTCGGTCAAGCACCCCGACCCGCAGTTCGAGGGCCAGACCAAGACCAAACTCGGCAACAGCGAGGTCCGGGGGATCGTCGAGTCCGCGGTCCACGAACACCTCGGCACCTACTTCGAGGAAAACCCCGACACCGCCGAGACCATCGTGGGGAAGGCCGTCGAGGCCGCCAAGGCACGCAAGGCCGCCAAGAAGGCCGAGGAGCTCACCCGCCGGAAGTCCGCCCTCGAATCGACCGCGCTCCCGGGAAAGCTCGCGGACTGCCAGACCCGGGATCCGGGCGAGGCTGAACTGTTTGTCGTGGAGGGCGACAGCGCCGGCGGGTCGGCAAAGCAGGGCCGGAACCCCGAGTTCCAGGCGATCCTCCCCATCCGCGGGAAGATCCTCAACGTCGAGAAACACCGGCTGGACCGCATCCTCGAGAACGACGAGATCCGCAACCTCATCACCGCGCTGGGGACGGGGATCGGCGACGAGTTCGACATCGAGGAGGCGCGCTACGAGAACGTGATCCTGATGACGGACGCCGACGTCGACGGCGCACACATCCGGACGCTCCTGCTCACCCTCTTCTACCGCCACATGCGCCCGCTGCTGGAGGCGGGCTACGTCTACGCCGCACAGCCGCCGCTGTACCGGGTCCGGTACCGTGGTGAGACCTACGACGCGATGACAGAGGCCGAGCGCGACGAGATCGTCGCCGAGAAGTGTGACGGCAGCCCCGACCAGGTCCAGCGGTTCAAGGGGCTGGGGGAGATGAACCCCCAGCAGCTCTGGGACACGACGATGAACCCCGAGGCCCGGTATCTCAAGCAGGTCACCGTCGAGGACGCTGCCGCAGCCGACCGGATGTTCTCGGTGCTGATGGGTGACGCCGTCGAGCCCCGCAAGGAGTTCATCAAGGAGCACTCCCCGGAGGCGGAGTGGGTCGACATATGAGCTCCGACCTGCCCGAGGAGATCCCCGAGGCGGCCCCCGCAGCCCACGTCGAGCGGGTCCGCATCGAGGACGAGATGGAGCAGTCCTACATCGACTACGCGATGAGCGTCATCGCGGGCCGGGCGCTGCCGGACGTCCGGGACGGGCTCAAGCCCGTCCACCGGCGGATCCTCTACGCGATGTCCGAGATGGGCGTCACGTCGGGCTCGGCACACCGCAAGTCCTCCTCGGTCGTCGGCGAGACGATGGGGGATTACCACCCTCACGGCGACTCCGCGATCTACGACACGCTCGTGCGGATGGCCCAGGACTTCTCGATGCGGTACCCGCTGGTCGACGGCCAGGGCAACTTCGGGTCGATGGACGGCGACCCCGCGGCGGCCATGCGCTACACGGAGGCGCGGATGGCGCCCATCGCGGAGGAACTCCTCGCGGACATCGAGAAGGACACAGTCGACTTCGCCGCCAACTACGACGACCGGCTGACCGAGCCACAGGTCCTCCCGGCGAAGGTTCCGAACCTGCTGCTCAACGGGGCGTCGGGCATCGCCGTGGGGATGAGCACGAACATCCCGCCACACAACCTCGGCGAGATCGTCGACGCGACGATCCACCTCATCGAGCA
>JAZKSZ010000059.1:0-11044 GCA_036625795.1 Haloarculaceae archaeon | reverse complement strand
CCCCAGGGTGGACAGCCCCAGGGGCAACAGGGCCCACCCCAGGGCGGACAGCCCCCGGGCCAGCAGCCACAGGGAGGCTACCAGCAGGGCGGCGCTCGCCAACCGGTCCAGACCGGGCCGAGCGTCGGCGACATCTTCAATCGGCTGGACACCAAAAACGAGATGAAGGTCGGCGTCGCCGCGTTCACGCTCATCGGCGTCGGTGCCGGGCTCGTCACCATCCTGTCGGGGCTGACCTCGCAGGCCGGGCTCGGCCTCGGTTTCGGCGTGTTGATCGCCATCGGGTCGCTGGCCGTGACGCCAGCCCTCGGTGGGCTGTTCGGCCTGCGGCAGAGCGACAATCTTGAGGGAACGCCCGACACCCTCACCTACGCCACAGCGGCCGTCACCGGTGCGGCCGGAACGATCCTGCTCGGCATCATCGTCGTCATCGCGGCCGCCATCGCGGCGGGCGGCGGCGCCGGCGGTGGTGGTGGCGCCGGACAGCTCTTCCTCGCGCTGATCTTCGCGGCAATCGGGTCCGCCGTCGCCGGGGCCGGTACGGCGTGGAGTTCGCGGAACCTCCCGTCTGACGGTCGCAGTCCGCCCCAGCAGCCGCAGGGAGCGGGCGCACCACCTCAGGGCCAGGGACCAACACAGGGCCAGACGCCGCCACAGGGCCAGACGCCGCCACAGGGCAGCGGGGGGCCACAACCAGACCGGGGGAGCCAGGGCAACCAGGGCGGCCGCTAAAGGAAACGTATTTCACTCCGCTGGCACAACGTGTCTCTGCTGGGCCGATAGCTCAGTCAGGGAGAGCGACGGCCTCTTAAGCCGTCGGTCGAGGGTTCAAATCCCTCTCGGCCCGCTTCTGTGAGGAACGGACGTGACGAGCGAAGCGGCAACTGGGTTTGAACCAGGGAGGAGTTTCGCTCCGACCGTGGTTCAAATCCCTCTCGGCCCGTACTACTTTTTTCGGCCTCGGGCTCGCCGGAGGCGAACCGCGTGGCGACTTTGCCGCCACGGCATCCGGTTGCGGGCCATCGGTCCGCAACCCGCTCGGCGCAAAAAACAGAGTGAAAAAAGCCGGACGCTCACCCCGTTCGCGTCCAGTGAACCGCCTCGCTCCGCTCGGCGGATGCTCGCCGCAATAGTTCTCCGCTCCAACCGCCACACACCTCCCCAGCCGAGTCGCTCGCTGTGCTCGCTCCTCCTCCGGAAGGCTCGCTTCACTCGCCTTCCGAGCCTTCCCTCGCTTCGTCGCCGGGCGCGTGGCGGCTGCGCCGCCACGGCATCCGGTGCGGGCTAAGGGCCCGCCACCCGCTTCGCGCCGGCTCCCCCCAGGGATCTGCGGTCTGGTTCGAGAGACAGCCGAGCCGTCTCTTGTCATCACGAAAGACCGCTACGCGGTCCCTCGCACGACCTCGCTGCTCGGGAAGACCTCGCACGGTGCCGTCGGCCGACGGAGCGGCCGACAGCGCGCGCCACCGCTCCCAGGGGGTTCTGGCCCACGTCGTTCACAGCTCCTTGACCATCTCGACGTGGGGGATGTCGGCCTCGTAGAAGGCGTCGCTGACGGTCTCGTAACCCAGCGCGCGGTAGAACCCCTCGACGTCGGTCTGTGCGTGGAGGACGACCTCGTCGTGGCCCTCCCGGCGTGCGCGGGCCTCGACGACGCCCATCAGCTTCCGGCCGAGCCCCTCCCCCCGATACGACTTCCGGACGGCGACCCGCTCGACCTTCGCGTGCCCGTCGACTGTCCGGAGGCGGGTCGTGCCGACGGGCCGCCCGTCCTCGCGGTCGTAGACGACGACGTGGAAGGCGTCAGCGTCGCGTCCGTCCATCTCCTCGGCCTCGGAGACGTCCTGCTCCTCGATGAAGACCGCGCGCCGGACGGCGTGGGCGTCGGCGATGGTTCCCTCGCCCGGAACCGTGCGGAGGTCGTAGGTGGTCATCGTCGGGTGGTGGGTCCGTCACGGGCAAAAGCCGCCCGGACCGAGGGAGAGCTGAGGCGAGCCGGCGACCGGGGAGTAATCCATTTGAGGTCGGCGGTGCAACCGTCGTGTGTATGTCAGACTTCGAGACATTCGAGTGTGCGAACTGCGGCGGATCGTTCACTGCACACCCGAGTGCGCACGCAGCACAGGAGAAGTACTGCAGTCCGGCCTGCGAAACGGCCGGGAAAGGACTGGCCGACTGAGCGAGCGCCTCCGGGGACCGGTCGAGGTCACCCCCCGTTGGGCTGGTAGTTGGGCGCCTCGTCGGTGATGACGACGTCGTGGGGATGGGACTCCTGCTGGCCGGCCGAGGAGACGCGGACGAACTCCGCGCGCTGCTTGAACTCGGGGATGGTCTCGGCGCCGACGTAGCCCATGCCGGATTGCATCCCGCCGACGAGCTGGTGGAGTTCCTCCTCGACGGGGCCCTGGTAGGGGGTGGCGGCCTCGACGCCCTCGGGGACGAAGTCGTCCTCGTCGTCGTCCTTGAGGTAACGGTCGCCGCCGCCGGACTGCATCGCGCCGACCGACCCCATCCCGCGGTACTGCTTGTACTTCTTGCCGTTCATCGTGATGACGCGGCCGGGGGCCTCGTCGGTGCCGGCGAAGTAGGAGCCGAGCATCACCGCGTCGGCGCCGGCGGCGATGGCCTTGATCGCGTCTCCGGAGTAACGGATGCCGCCGTCGGCGATGACCGGCACGTCGTGCTCGCTGGCGACGTCTGCGACCTGCGCGACCGCGGAGATCTGGGGCATCCCCGCGCCCGTCACCACGCGGGTCGTGCAGATCGAGCCCGGACCGATGCCGACCTTGACGCCGTCGGCGAAGTCGATGACGTCCCGGGCGGCCTCGCTGGTGCCGATGTTCCCCACGACGACGTCCGCCTCAACCTCCGCGGCGATGTCCCGGGCGCTCTCGATGACGTCGCGGTTGTGTGCGTGTGCGCAGTCGATGAAGACGACGTCCACGCCGGCCTCGTCGACGGCGGCCGCGCGGTCGGCCTCGAACGGACCCACTGCGGCGCCCACCCGGAGGTGGCCGTCGGCGTCCCGGGCTGCCTGGTCGTACTGCCGGCGCTGGAGGATCCCCGCCATCGTCACCAGCCCGACGAGCCGGTTGTCGCTGTCGACGACCGGGACGCGCTCTATCTTGTGCTCGTACATCAGCTCCAGGGCCTCCCGGGGCGTGACCGTCTCGGGAACGGTGACCACCTCGTCGGTCATCGCCTCGCTGACGGCGTCGGATTCGCCGACCTCCAGATAGGGCCGGATGTCGGTTCCGGAGATGATCCCCAGGACCTCGTCGTCCTCGCTGACGACGGGGGCGCCGGAGACACCCTCGCGTTCCATCATCTCGTCGACCTCGCGGACGGTCTGGTCGGGCTCTGCGGTGACCACGTCGCGGATGATCAGTTCGTCGACCCGCTTGACGCGCTCGACCTCCGCGACCATCTGGTCGACGGTCATGTTGCGGTGGAGCACGCCCAGTCCACCCTGGCGAGCCATCGCGATTGCCATCTCGCTCTCGGTGACGGTGTCCATCGCCGCCGAGAGCACCGGGACAGTGAGCTTGACGTTCTTCGAGACGCGGGTAGTTGTGTCGGCCTCGTCCGGCTCGACGTGACTCTCTTTGGGTCGCAGAAGCACATCGTCGAACGTCAGCGCCTCGGGCACGCGGAGTTTCTCGGAGAAAGGTCCGGAATCGTTCGCCATGTAAACCGTGGGCCGCCCGGTGGCAAAAGTATTGCGAGACGGAGGGCGGCCGGGCCGAGGACAGGGAACTCCCGCTGCACCTCGAGTGGGCTCGCTGGACACTGGTCGAGTTTCACGTGGGATCCCGTGACAAACGACCGGAGGTTGTGGGTGTGGTGACCGATGCCGCACAATGTTTTTATCAGTATAAGGAATACTGCACTGTATGTACTCCGCCACCCCCATCGGCGGCGGCACCGCTTCCGAGCGCGCCGGCAGCACGCAGACCACCAATACATGGATGGGGACCAAATTCGGCACGGAGTACACCTTCAGCTTCCGGACGGGGATGCGGACGGGCACGACCATCCACGCCCCTGACAGGTACCGGAGGCACCACCGCCCACAGGCCACGGGGTACGGCCGCCCGTAGTGCATGAGCAGTTCCCGACACCCAGTCGCCCTCTCCATCGAGCAGCAGGTGGGCGGCGCGACCCGGCTGCTCGCGGTCGTGATGCTCCTCCCGCTCGTGGACGGGATCTTCCCCGCGCTCGTCCTCGCTGGCACCCTCGACAGCGCCGCCGGCATCCTCGAGGTCGGCTTGCTGGTGTTCGGCGGCAGCGCAACGATCGCGGTCGTCCTCGCGGAGATGGACGGGTCCCCCGTCGAGCGCGCCCGGTCGGTCCTGCTCGTCGGGGTCGCACTCGTCACGCTCGCAGTCGTCGAGGCCGCGCTGGCGCCGACGCTCGCGAGCCTGCTGGACCTCGTGGTGTTCGAGCGGTTCGCGGCCGTGGTGATCCTCGCGGTGGCGGCGGCGACCGCGAGCGCCCGCGTCGGTGAGTTCCTTCCCCGCCCAGCCGTGGTCGTCGCGCTGGGCGCGCTGGGGAGTCTCGACCTCGCCGGCGCGACGCTGGCCGTGCAGGTCGACCCTGGGCTGCTCGTGCGCGCCGGCGCCGCCGGGGCCGTCGGCGTGACCGTCGCCGCCGGCACCGCACTCGCCAGCCCGGTCCTCCAGGGACTGGTCGACATCGACCGGTTTCGATTCGGGAGCGCGGTCGCGCTGGGCGTGCTTGGCCTCTCGGTGGCCGGCCTCGTCCCGGGCGAGGCGCCCCTCGCGTTGGCCGTGCTCGCAGTGACTGCGCTGCTCGCGCTGGACCCCGGCGAGGAGACGATCGACCGCTACCGCCCCGACGACATCGACCTGACGGCGGCGTTGTCGGGCAGTGCGGGCGACGACGGCGACGACAGTGACGACTACGACGGCGGCCCGGCCCCCGGGGTCGTCGCGGTCGACGGCCGCGGGGCCGACGGCGACACGGACGCGGCGTCGCCCTCGGATTCGGACGTCTACGGGACCGGCACGGCCGCGAAGCTCAGGCGCGAGGGGAACGCTTAGGGGCTGGAGGGCCAACCTGTGGATATGGCCGAGAACCGCGTGGTGCAGGGGCGGATGGTAACCCCGGAGTCGCTGGCGGAACTGATCGAGGGCGAGGACGTGATGGACGCCGAGCCGATCCGGGACGCCGACCGCTCGTGCCCGGACTGTGAGGGAGACGTGCTGGAGGTCGGCTACATGCCCTCGGTGATGGACTTTGTCACCGGCTGGAAGTGCCAGGACTGTGACTGGAGCGACACCGACCGGGAGTGATCGAAATCCATTTACTCCGGATACCACAACCGAGGAGTGCGGGCTCGTGGCCTAGTCCGGGAAGGCGGCTGACTCCAGAGGCTACGGCGCCTGGGACGACAGCTCCAGCTGATATACTGAGCGGCCGGCTGATCACCGGCCGCGCTGATGACCCTCTGGAGTTCCGAGGCGCTACCGGAGATATCAGCCGATCGGGGGTTCAAATCCCTCCGAGCCCATTTCGCTCCCTTCAGTCGCTCAAATCGCCAGACAGCGTAGCAGCCAGAAAACTCCTTTATAATGGGATTTCTGGGATTTCAGAGTTGATTTGAATCCCCGATCGACTGCAGCGGTCTGTCGTGTTCCGGTCATGATGAGTTTACGCTCCGGTCGTATCAAACTATAGACATACTGAAACCTCGAGAGCCGGGCAACGCGGAGCCCGTCCCGAGTCCGACGGACGTCGCCAGGTCCATGTCCCGAGAGACGCCGATACCGTCCACCCGGACAGGAGAGCGAAGTCAAAACCGTAACGCTTGGGCGGCCGCGAAGTCAGGAGAGAACTGGACGATGCCGTACGACCACCTCGCGAGAAAGCTGACCGACCGGGAGACGGCGGCGCTGACGACGCTGCCGGACGGGAGTCTCGACCACTTCTGTACCGTCGTGGAGGACGGCGACCGGCGCATCGAGTCCCGCGAGGCGTTCGCCCGGGCGGTGCTGGACGAGCGGGACTCACTCCGGTTTCGCGTCGACACGGTCGAACCCGGCGGCCAGGCGGTCAACGCGGCGATGCAGCTGCACGCGCTCGGTGACTCGGTCACCTGCTACGGCCACCTCGAGGCGCCCGCGTTCGAGTCGCTCCCATTCCAGACGGTTTCGATGGGTGACCCGTCCGACGTCTACGTGTTCACATTCGACGACAGGGACCTGATGCTCGCCAGGAACACCGACCTCGCGGAGTGGACGGTCGCGGACCTGGAGCGAGAGGCCGACCTCTCGACGGTGTTCGCTGTCGACGGCATCTGCTGTAGCAACTGGGTCTCGACCCCAGGTCTCGAACGCGCGTTCCACCGACTGGGTCGGTTGGACGTCCCGCGGGTCCCGTTCGTCTTCGACCCGGGTGACGTCACCGGCCACGACGCCGCGGAGATCAAAGCGTTGCACCGGGCCATGGCTACCCTCCAGGACACGTTCGACGTCGTCTACAATGCGAACAGGGCAGAGGTCGAGGCGACGGCCGCACCGCTTTCGGGGACGTTCGACGACGACCTCGGCCGGCTCGCCGCAATCCGGGAGGAGACGGGTATCGCGGCCGCCGTCATGCACGCCAGAGACGAGGCGGCCGCTGCGACGCCGGACGGCAGAGAGCGAGTTCCCAACTACCGGGTCCAGCGACCGGAGCGACACACCGGCGGCGGGGACCGGTTCACTGGCGGCCTGGCCCACGCGCTGGCGTGTGGCTGGGACTGGGACGTCGCGCTGGCGATGGGAAACGCCTGTGCCGTCGCGTATGTCGCATCGGGAACCTCCGGCGACGTCGACGACCTCGTCGAGTTCCTCTCAACCCGGGGGACCGATATCTGAGTCCCCGGAGGCGACGGGCCACTCGACAGGAATCCGTAGGATCGAGTCACGAGTGACCAGACCCCGGACACGGTTCTCAGCGGCCTCTGCGGGTGCTCCCATCGGGTAGCCGTGAGACGTCTCGGCCGTCCACCTCGGATGGCACCGACCCCCGACTCCCCGAGGCTCGGGTGGGGCTAAGGCTCCGCGTGGATGGGGTCGTCGTGGCGGACGACGAGCACCGGACCGACTGAGGCAGCGGCGACGCGCTCGCTAGGCTCCCCGAACACGAGCGACCCCAGCGACGGGGCCGACTCGCCCATGACGATCGCGTCGTGGTCGGGGACAGCGTGCATCAGTGCGTCGAACGTGGACCGGTCCGGTTCGAGTCGCGTCTCCGTGTCGACCCCGGCCTCGCGCAGTCGGTCGGCTGCGGCCTCGAGCCGGTCGGTACCCCCCTTCCCCCCGCCGGCCGAGAGCAGTGTCACGCCGACCTCCCGGTCCCCGATAACCTCGACGACGAAGTCGAGGATCCGGTCCACTTCCACGTCGCCGGACAGGGAGACGAGCAGGCGGTCGACGTCCCCTGTCACTCCCGAGATGGCGTAGGCCCGGGCGTCGACATCGTCGGCGACCCTGTCTATGCTCTGCTCGCGGTCGCGGGTGAACACGAGCCGGTAGTCGGCGGCGCCGCCGGCCTCGCGGAACTCCTCGGTCAGGTCCGTAAGCGCCGAGGTGGCCCGCTCCTCGTACTGGAGGCGAGCCTGATCGGGGGGCGTCTGTTCGGGAAGGACGTGGTAGCCGAGGACGGTCACGTCGACCGTCCCGAGCAGGTTCATCAACCCCGGCGAGACCGTTGCACCCCTGAGGATCGCGACGGGAACGAGTACGCGCGTCATTACAGGGCCCCCTTGAGCTTCACGTCACGAGCGTAATAGAAGTACCACCCGGCCGTGACGAGGATGACGGCGACCCCGACACCGATCGACGTCGGGTCCATGAACGCGATGAGCCCGAAACTCGCGAGTGCCCCGATGACTGGAATGACCGGCCCGCCGGGGACCCGGAAGTCCGGGTCGTACCAGTCGGGCCTGTCCCGGCGGATGGCGACCAGCGCGACGCACATCAGGCCGTACATGATCAGGTGCAGGAAGGAGGCGACCTGGGCGAGCAGCTGGACCTGCCGGGTCGCGGCGAGGACGACCACCGGGCCGCCGGCCATCCCGAGCGCGACGTGTGGGGTCCCGTACGTGAGGTTGATGCGGCTGGCCCACCGCGGTAGAAGCGCGTCCTTCGAGACGCCGTAGATCGCCCGCGAGGTGCTCAGGATCGAGGCGTTCGCGGAGGACATCGTCGCCAGGAGGCCGCCGACGATGATCACCAGTGCGCCGGGCGAGCCCAGCAACTCGCGGCCGATCTCGACCATCGCCGTCTCGCCGGCAGCCGCCAGCCCGTCCCGGGTGAAGACGCTCGTCGCGACGAAGATCGTCAGCACGTACAGTATCGTGACGATCAGGACCGAGCCGATCATCGCCAGCGGGAGGTTCCGGCCGGGGTTTTTCATCTCCCCGGCGACCGTCGCGACCTGGGCGAACCCCAGATAGGAGGTGAACACGAGCGCCGCAACGGACATGACCGGGACTGCCGACCAGACGTCCTGTGCCTCACCCGGCGGCGTCCCGGCATCGATGATCCCGAGCGCGTCGAGCATGCCGAACGCGAGGAAGGCGACCAGCATCGACAGGAGCAGGGCGACGATCCCGTTCTGGAGTTTCGCCGCGTTCTCGGTGCCGGTGACGTTCAGGACCGTGAACCCGACGCCCGCGAGGACGGCGATGGCCGACACGACCAGTCCCGGGCTCGCGCCGACTGTGATGCCGACCTGAGCGAGCGCGTCCAGCGCGTAGAAGCCCAGGCCGACGAGATAGAAGGCCGCCGCGAACACCAGCCCGAGCCACAGCGAGAGCCCGATGACCGTCCCCGCGAGCGTGCCGAGTCCGCGCGAGATGAAGTAGTAACCGCCGCCACTCTTCGGCATGGCGGTCGCGAGTTCGGAGGTCGGCAGTGCCACGAGCAACGCGATGACGCCCCCGGCCGCGAACGAGGCCGCCGCGGCCGTGCCGACCTCCGCCCCAGCGAGCCCGGGGAAGACGAAGATACCAGCGCCGATCATCGTGCCGATGCCGATGGCGAGCCCGCCGGGCAGCCCGAGCGTCCGCTCCAGTTCGGCGTCCTCGGTGATCGTCGCGTCGTCGGTCTCGACGACTGGCTCGGCGTCAGGCGCCTCCCCCTCGATGTTGGTCCCGCTCGGTTCGGCGCTCATCACCCCCCTTTCCACGCTCCCGACAATTATAGCCACGGGTGGACGAGCCGGGCCCCTCTCCGCCCCGGTTCCACCGGGACGACCGGTGTGTTTGTTTCCAGAACCGGTGTATCAGGGGTATGAAATCACGTCTCAGCCGGGCGGTGGCCCGGGCGAAGTACGCCGCCGTCTTCGCCGCTATCGGCGCCGGCGTCGGGGGATTGTTCGGCCGGAACACCGCGAGCAGCGGCGCGGCCCTCGGTGCGCTCGTCGGGGCGACGCTCGGCGAGAAGCGTGCGAGCCTGGGTGCTGTCTCGGAGAAGTTGCCGACCCACACGGAGTGAGTCAGAAGTTGCTGACCCCGGCCGACCTGGCCTGGCTCGGTCCACTCGCGCAGTCCTGCCCACACCCCGCGAACGGGACAGGAGGGGGCGGGTCACTCGTGACCGGACACGGGAAGGGGCTCGTAGGGATCCGCGAGATACTCCAGGTCCGACTCCGAGAGGTCGACCTCCAGCGCCTCGACGGCATCCTCGAGGTGTTCGACGCTGCTGACACCGATGATCGGGGCATCGACCGTGTCCTGGTGGAGGACCCACGACAGCGCGATCTGGGCCATGCTCACACCCCGGTCGTCGGCGAGTTCCTCGACCCGGGCGTTGATCTCGGGGCCGCCGCCCGCGCGGTACTCCCCGTGGCGGTCCGCGACGTCCGCCCCGCGGGTGGTGGCCGTGAGCTCGTCGTCGGGGCGGGCGAGATACCCCTGTGCGAGGGGGCTCCAGGGAATGACGCCGACGTCCTCCCGGTCACACAGCGGCAGCATCTCGCGTTCCTCCTCGCGGTAGACGAGATTGTAGTGGTTCTGCATCGTGGCAAACCGCTCCAGGCCCAGCCGGTCGCTGGTGTGTAAGGCCTCGGCAAACTGGTAGGCCCACATCGAGGACGCACCGACGTACCGGACCTGGCCACGCCGGACCGCGTCGTCCAGTGCTCTCAGCGTCTCCTCGATGGGCGTCTCGTCGTCCCAGCGGTGGGTCTGGTAGAGGTCGATGGTGTCCATCCCCAGCCGGTCGAGGCTGTTCGAGAGTTCCTGTTCGACCGTCTTTCTGGAGAGGCCGGTCGCGTTCCGGTGGGTGTCTTCTTCGGGCGCGAACCGGACCTTCGACGCGACGACCAGTTCGTCGCGGTCGTACTCCGAGAGGGTCCGCCCGAGCACGCGTTCGGAGTCCCCCCACGAGTAGCTGTTCGAGGTATCGAAGAAGTTGATCCCCAAGTCGAGCGCGCGCTCGATGATCGCCGTGCTCTCGGCTTCGCCGACCGACCACTCCTCCTTGCTACTGGAGTCGAGCCCGAGCGACCAACAGCCCAGGCAGATGCGGCTGACGTCCATCCCGGTGTCACCGAGTGTCGTGTAGTCCATGGTGTCGGGACCGAGACGAGCCACGGTAATCAATCTACTCGAAGTAGTAGTGCGAGCGTAGCAGCCCACGCGTGGCGGTCAGCTACTCGGCGCCGCCCAGCCCCGACATCGGCGAGGCGCCTGCAACGGTCGCCCTCGTCGCCAGCACGGCTGCAGACAGCGCCACGAAGTCGCCACTCGGGGAGTAGCCGGCCAGTCCGGCCCCGACTTCCACGACGAAGACGGTCACGAAGAAACGCAAGACCGCGAACAGGAGCAACACGATGGGCGCGACTACACTACTCACCAGCGCAACGAGGGAACCGAGAACTCCAATGGACGTTCAACTGTTACCGGTAACTGCCGGTGGACTGATAACGGCTCCGGGCGGGCCCGCAGGCGGGAAACACCTGTCGAACGGTGTCCTGTGCAGGCCCGCCTACGGCCCGCCAGTGCGCCGGTTTCTGGTGATATATAGCAGCG
>JAZKSZ010000058.1:0-11094 GCA_036625795.1 Haloarculaceae archaeon | reverse complement strand
GACCTGCCCGAGCACGTCCGCGACCGGTCGTGTGTCCTCTTCGAATCCGCCCAGGACGCCGACCTCCTGCAGGGCCGCTCCATCGAGGGCTTTGCCGCCGCGGCCGTCTACGCCACCTGCCGGACGGCCTCGGTCTCGCGGACCGTCGAGGAAGTCGTGGCGGTGGCGACCGCCACGCGGGCGGAGCTGGACGCCGCCTACGACGCGATGAACCGCGAACTCGGGCTCCCGACCGGGCCGATCGACCCCGCGGAGTACCTCCCCCGATTCGCCAGTCGGCTGGACCTCCCCACGGAGGTCGAACGCCGCGCCCGGGAGTACGCCGCCCGCGCCCGCGAGGAGGGGATCGACAACGGCCGCAACCCCAGCGGCGTCGCGGCGGCCTGTCTCTACACTGCCGCGCGGGCGCTCGGATACGACCTCACCCAGGAGGCCGCCGCGGAGGTCGCGGACGTGACGCCGGTCACACTGCGGGCGACCTACACCGAATTGTGTGAGGACTGACGGCCGAGAACCGGCTCGACGCTGGCCGCCAGCGTCCGGAACCGGTCGGCGGCCTGCGAGTCCGGCGCGACGACTCCCACCGGCTGTCCGGCCCGCTGTGCCCGTGCGAGCGCGTCGCTCTCGGGGACGGCCGTCACCGGCGCGCCGAGCGCGTCGGCGACAGGGCGGGTGGCCGCGTCGCCGGCCCTGTTGAGGACGACCCGGGCCAGCGGGGTCTCGAGGACCCGGGCCAGCTCGCGGCTCCGGACCGCGCCGGCGAGCGCTGGCTCGGTCGGCCGGGTCACCAGCAGGCAGGCCTCCGCCGCGAGCAGCGCCATCCCGGCGTCACCGCCCAGCCCGGCGGGGCAGTCGACGACCACGGCGCCGTAGTGACGTCGCACTGTATCGAGCACCCCGGATAGCGCGGTCACGTCCGCCGCCCGGGCGCCCGCGAGCGACCGCCCGCAGGGCAGCAGCGCGACCGGGCCGCCCTCGTCGACGGCCTCGAGGACGTCGGCCCGCCCGGCGAGCACGTCGTGCAGGTCCGGCCCCCGACCGACAGGGAGGTCGGCCATCCCCAGGTCCGCGTCGACGACGACGGCGCCGAGTTCCGCGCCGAGGTTGTACGCGACGGTCGACTTGCCGACGCCGCCCTTCCCCGCGGCGACCGCCAGCGTCATGCCAGCCGCGCCAGCCCCTCCACGGGCACGTCGACCGCCTCGGCACGCTCGCGGGCCTGCGAGCACCGCCGGTCGAGACGAGCGAGAGTCGTGCGGTCCTCCTCTATCCGTTCCTGGAGCCGTCTGACCGCTCCGATACCACCCGCCTGCTCGACTGCGACTGCCGCCCCCTCAACCGACGAGGCCGCGGCCAGTTCCTCGGCCGTTTCCAGGCGGTCCTCGACCGCGGCGAACCAGGCGTCGATCTGGTCGCTGTCGACGGACGCGGCGTCTGCCGCGCCGCCGTCGCGGTCGTCCGGGCTGGGGTCCGGCACCGGGTCTGGGTCCGAATGCGTGTCCGGGCCAGCCGGGCCGGACCCGACCTCGGGCATCGCGTCCCGCGGCGGCTCGCGCCGGCCAAGCGCCTTGAGGACGACCTCCGGTGTCGGCTCACGGTCGGCGGACTCGTCCTCCTCGACGATGCGCGCCGGCGGGTCGGCGGGCTCTGCCGGGCTCGCGTACCCCAGCACGAGCGGCTCGTCGGACTTCACCCGGCCCTCGAAGCCGTCCTCGTCCCAGCCCGGCTCGGGGACGCCGTCGCTGCGGGGCGGCCAGACCGGTCCCTCCAGGCAGTTCTCGACGCGCACCCGCCGGGGCCGAGCGGCCGTCACGCACAGCTCCACCAGCGTCACCCCGCCGACGGTCCGACAGTGGGACTCGAGGGTCGCCATGGGACGGGTGGTCCCGTTATGGGATATAAATCACCGGCGCGTCCAGCCACGCGGCCGCCGCCCCGGCGTCCGCGAAGGCCCGCCCGACCCGCCCCTCGGCGTCGAGCACCACGGGGGCGTCGACGGCCGCCACCCGCAGGACTGCGAGGGCGGCGACGGCCGGCGGCGCCTCGATGGGGTCGCCGTCGCTCTCGTGTCCGTCGAGCGCCCGAACAGCCGTGGCGTACTCCCCGCGGACCTGCGCGACCAGGGCCGCCCGCGCATCCCGCTCGAGATTCGCCGCGCGGTCCTGGAGTCGGCGCCGGCGCTCCAGCCGGTCGCGGGCCTCGCGCTCCCGCTCGCGGGCCGCCTCGAAGCGTTCGGCAGCAGCCGCCGCCCGCGTCTCTGCTTCCGAGAGTTCCCTGACCGCCGCCTCGAGGGCCTCGCTGGCTGCCGCCACGTCTCCACCGGCCTCGCGGGCAGCCTGGAGCCGGCCGCGCGCCGCCGCGACCCGCTCGCGCAGGCGGTCGGTGTCCGTCGCCGCCTCCGCCGCCTCCCGCCGCTCCTCCGCGCTCGTCGTCGTCCCGACGGTCAGCTCCGCCAGTTGCTCGCGGACCGCCGCCAGTTCCCCGTCGTGTGGCGCCGTCAGCCCGCGGCTCCGGGCCGCGGCCGCGAGCACCGTCCGGACGCGCAGCCCCATCCCCTCGCGGACGGGAGAGACGTACGCGTGGACCGGCCCCGGCGGCGGGCAATCGACGGCCACCGGCGGCCCGTCTACCGGGTCGACGGGCTCCTCGCGCTCGACGGCCGCGGCCAGCCGGTCGGCGTCGCCCTCCGGCACCGTGACGGCCTCGCCGACCCGGACGACCGCCCCGACCCGGCACCTCACAGCTCCCGCTCCCGCATCTCGGCTTTGCTCGGCAGGTCCCGGCCGGACGCGAAGGCGGTGTATGGTGTGGCCGGCTCGTCGCGGGCCTCGTAGGTCCGGGCAGCCTCCCTGACGCCCTCGCGGACCCCCTCGAACTCGTTGAACGGTTCGGTCCGTTCGACCTGGACCTGGACCCCGTGTTTCGCGCGCAGCCGGAGCGCCTGGAACGCGCCGAATTCGGTCTCGGCGAGCAGCGCCACCCGTCCGGCCTGCCTGACGACCGTCTCCTCGTGGGCCCGACAGACGTTGCGCAGGTTCTGTCGCGCCTCCCGCGAGTACGCGATGACCAGCAGCACACCGGGTCTTGTGACCGACAGTGGTGTAAATCTAACTGGGCCCGCGCCGGTACCGAGTCCCGCTCGGCCCCCCCTTCCTCCGGCGGCCCGGCAGCCGGAGCGGGAACCGGCGTCCGTCCCGACGGCATCGCGGACAGGGTCCGGTGGGACCGTCGACGCCCGTCATCCGGACCCTGCCGGGTCGTCTGCCTCCGGTTGCTCGAGGGGCTCGACCTCCACGGTCACGGGCTCGTCGACGGCCGCCGCGACCCGCTCGCGGGCCTCCGACCGCGAGCCGGCGACCACCACCAGCCCGTCGACGCGCTCGTCCCCGCGGGCCCGCCAGGGGCTGCCTTCGCCGTACTCTGTGGCGTAGCTCCGCAACACGCCACGGACCTCACGCTCCAGTTCGGGGAGGGTCGCGTCGCCGGCCTCGTACGCCGCGAGCGCGCGCTCGACGTTCCGGAGCGCCGATATCCGGTCCATCAGGTGGTCCGGAGGTGTCCCTTCGTCGGGGTGTACACCTCGCCTTTCTGTTTGAGTTGCTCGATCTCGTGTTCGGCCTTCGAGGGCTCCATCCCCTGTTCCTCCGCGCGTTCGACGACGACGTCGACCGGTGCGCCCTCGTCGTACTCCTCCTCGATCTCCCCGATCAGGCTCAGGATGTTCTTGACGCGGTCGCGCTGGCTCTTCGAGGTGCCGGTCTCGACGACGTCGGCGTCGAACTCCCCGGTCTCGGGGTCCATCCCGATGTCCTCCATCGACGACCGGGCGATCTCGGTCGCCCGCTCGGCGTCCTCCCGCTCGACGGTGTCGGAGAGGCGGACGCGAGCGCTGGCCTCCGCCAGCCGCACCAGTGCCTCCAGCTTCCGTGCCGTGACCGGGACGGGGGCATCCTCGCCGGTTCCCTCAGCCCGCAGGTCGACGTAAAAGTCCTGGATCTCGGCTTTGGCCTCCTCGGTCATCGTCGGGAAGCAGTTGCGCTTGGCGTAGGCGACGTACTTCCGCAGCAGGTCGGGCTCGATGGTCGGCGCGACCTCCTCTGTCACCGTCTCGACCTCCTCCTCGGTGTAGTTCGAGGCCGTCGTCTCCGTCCGGTGGGTGTTGAGTTCGCCCGCGTAGTTGGTCTGGAGGATGTGCTCGGCGAGTCTGGCGTCCTCCTCCTGGTCGGGCTGGTCGGTGACCGTGAAGATCAGGTCGAAGCGGGAGATCAGTGCGGGCTCGAGGTCGATCTGCTCGCCGATGGGTTCGTACTGGTCGAAGCGGCCGTACTTTGGGTTGGCAGCGCCGAGCAGGGAGCACCGCGACTTGAGCGTGGCATTGATCCCCGCCTTCGAGACGCTGATCGAGTTGTGGAGGACGACGCCCGAACTCACGAAGGTGTTGGTGGGTTCGACGGTCACGTCGTACACCCACTCACAGCGCTCCTCGCCCTCGTTCGGAACCGTCTCGACGTCGGTCACCCGGTAGTATCGCAGTTCAGCCCGAGTCTCGAGGTCGGCGACCCGCCGCTCGACGTCGGCCAGCGCGTCCTTGACTGCCTCCCTGGCGGCTGCCGTGAGAGCCCGCCGTCGCTCCTCGTCGTAGCCGCCGTCCTCGGCGTAGTGAACGGCGCTGGATGTTTCGTCCACCCGCTCCGCGAGCTCCCGGCCGGACCAGCCGACCGCGTCCCGAACGTCTGCGAGGCTCGCGGCGTCCGCTACCGCGTCCCGCACCGCATCGATCCGCTCGCGGAGGTCGGCCAGCTCCGCCTTGACGGTCCCGACCTGCACGCCGTACCCCTCGTCGATGTTCGGCCGGTACTGTCCGGTCAGCGGGAGCCCGACTTGCTTGCGGAGCGCGCGCAGTTCGCGTGCGGCGCTCGTCGGGAGCACGTCGTGGTGCCGTGGCGTTTTCGCGCTCCGCTCGGCGAACGCTTTCGCCTCCCCGTACCGGTCGTCAGCCGGCTCGACGACTCGTGCGACAAACCGCGCCGTCGAGTCTCCCATGACATACACTTTCCAGGAGTCCTCCGGACTGTCGTGGTGGATCCGGGAGGCGACGCCGACCTTCGATAGCGCGTCCGCGTAATCGCGCGCTAGTCCCTCCGAGGTCGTCGAGAAGGACATCGCTTCGCTCTCGACCCCGCCGTCGCCGGCGAATGCGCCGACGAGGAAGCGCCGTATCACCTCCTCGGAGGCACCGAGGACCGCCGCCGGAACCCGTTTCTCCCGGGCCGTCTCCATCAGTTCGGGGACGTTCGACTCGAACCAGCGATACAGCTTCGTCGAGACCCACCGCTTCGTCACCGTTCCCGCCGCGTTCGTCGTGTCCGTGCTCTCGAGCCCGAATACCTCCCGCATCAACCGGTCCATCCGGGCCAGTAGCCGCTCGTCCTGGTTCGAGAAGCCGACCTCGTGGGCCGAGCCGGCGTAGCTGTGCCCCTCTGTGACGAGCAGTCCGAGGATCTCACTCAGGTCCGGCGTGAGGGTCTCGGGCAGTGACACGTCTTTTTCCTTGCCGACCTGTGGTTCGTCGTCGAGGTCGACCGGTTTCGACGAATTCGGGAGCTTCCGGGGTGCCGGGACGAACACCCCCTCCTCGAGGTTGCGGGCCTCGACTGTCCCGACTCCTTCGTCGTCGACGAACATCGGGTGCTCCGGCGTGACCGTCACCTCCCGCCCGTTCGAGAACGTCACCCGGACGAACTCTTCGGGGGCTTCGTGTCGGCTTACCCGGTCGACAGGGAGCTTCTCGACGCGTCCGTCGTCGGTGTCGACCGAGTGAATGGCGACACCGTCGACCGGCAGGATCTCACAGTCCACGCCGTCGACCACGTCTTCGGGGCGGTCGGCGATCCGGCTGTCGACGAACTCGCCGATGGCGACCCGCCGGCCGTCGACCAGGAGCAGTTCCGTGTCCGGGTGATAGGACTGCTGCTCGAGCGCTTCGTGCATGGCGCTGCGGTCGTCCGGTGCCATCTTGTCCAGTTCGTCGACGGCCGCGATCCCCTGGTCGGCCAACACGAGCGCACCAGCCTCCAAGGTCCACTGTTGGCCCTCACCGAAGTCGTCTCTCACGGCCGCAGCGGTGAGGCCCGCCGCCGACGACCCTTTTCCCGACGTGTACACTGACCGTGGGGCTATCTGTCGGATATATTGCAAGAGCATGGAGTTGTGGGAGACGACCCCGTCCGAGAGGTAGTTGTGTGTCCCGGGGACCTCGAGGTCGTACACCCAGTCGTCGTCCGGCTCGACCGTTTCGATCGTCTCGATGCGGTCCCAGTAAATGTCACCGTCGACCAGCGTGCGGAGCCGCTGGATATCGGCGGCGGCCGACAGCGCCTCGTCGAGTCGACCGAGAACGGTCTCCCTGGCTGCTTCGGTGTTCCCGCCGTCCGGCACGACGTCCTCGCGTTCGTAGTAACTGACCGCAGTCTGTGTCACCTCCATCCGTTCGGAGAGGTCCGCCTGCGAGAGCCCGAGGTCGTCGCGAACGCCGATGATGTCGTCCCAGCTTCCGTCGGCGATCCGCTCCCGTGTCCGGCGGAGCTGTGAGAGTCGGTTCTCGAACGCGTCGACGACCGCCGCGAGGCTCGTCCGACTCGGGTTGCGGTCCCCGACCTCGTAGTGCTGGTACGTCGGTCGCGGGAGTCCACACTCCGCCTGCGCCAGCCCGAGTCGTTCCCGTACGCTGCGGAGTAGCGACCCGACACCGGGAACGACATCCGTGTTCGTGTTACCCGAGACTCCGTCGAACGCGGCCGCTGCGTCGGCTTTCCGTTCGGTGACGAAACCGACCTGGGTTGTGTATCTGCCGAAATCCTCACCGCTGATACGGAGCCGGTAGCTCCCGTTCTCTCTCCCTCCGAGCGACCCCTGGATACCGAACGAGAGCAAAAGCGAGCGCACGTCTTCGAGCAGCTCCCGGCTCATCGATGCGACCGCAAGCTCACGCTCTGTCGTGGAGACGTGTCCCTCACCGTCGACGTACGCCCGGAGGAATGCGGCCTGTATCTCCCGGTCAGCTGTCTGGATCGCGTCCGGAACGCGCTGGGCTGCCGACCCCTCCAGTAGTGCTGGCTCCAGGTTGGCAAGAAAGCTGACAAACTCGCTTGCCGTGCACACGATCGTCAAGGCGTCCTTCCCGTCCCGGCCGTCGCGTTCAGTGTAGGGCAACCCAAGCCGCTCGAACGCGGCCGCGATGTCGTCGAGTATCTCCCTGTCCTCGTTGGTGATGGTGACCGAGCCGGTGTTGTCATCGCGGATCGTTGCGTACCCCTCGGCGACGATGTAGCCAACGAGCCGTGCCAGCCACGGCGTCCACGCTTCGGGCAGGTCCAGTCTGACCGCGTTGGGTGCCTGCGAGCGGCGGTAGTCGATGTCGAGTTCTGTCGCGGCAGTCGTCTCGAGTCGGTGGGGGGTTGCGATGAACTCCCCTTCGTGGAGTTCGGCTGCCTTTCGCGGGACGAACTCGCCCCCGGACTGCACGAACAGCGGATGTGACGGCGTCACCTCGACGGCCCGCCCGCTCGCAGTCCGAATCCGGTACATCTCCTCCGGTGCCTCGCGCTTCCAGACACGACTCGCGCGACGCTCCTCGACCTCCCCCGTCTCCGTCAGCGAAGGGAGCGCGATGTCGGCTTCGTCGTAGACGCCATCATCGACCGGCTTCGGGCTCTCCAGATTCGTCTCGACGAGGTCACGGATCGGTACTCGGCGCCCGTCGGCGAGTGTTACCTCCGTATCGCCGCTGAGACACTTTCCCGTCCCGGGGTCCCCGATCAGAAGCATGTGCAGGTCCCCGCGGAGCCGGGAGCCGTCGGGGAGGTGTTTCGTCACGCCCGAGAACAGTTGGAGGGCCATCGCGAGTTTCTCGTTCTCGTAGCCGTAGATCGAGGGGGCGATGGCGCCGACCATCTTCTCGTAGATGTCGGGGTCGTTCGAGAGTTCGACGATCTCGGTCTTGTCGCTCTCGGAGATGTCCATCTCCTCGAACTGCTCGTCCTCGATCTCGACCGAGAGGCCGGTCATGTAGGTGTCGAACATCGGCGACTTCTCGCGGTCCGAGCCCTGCTGGTCGAGTTTGAGGATGCCGGTAACGGTGACGTGGTCGCCGGCCGTGACCTCACCGGTGATGTCGTCCTCGATGTTGACGTCTATCGCCTGCGGGGTCTCGCCGCCGCGTAGCCCCTCGGGGGACTCCTGGACCCGCAGCTTCTGTGCGTCGACGAACTCCGACTGGTCGAAGTTCACCCGGAAGGGGCCCTGCCGCTCACACCCCTGGCACTCGTGGGGTTCCTGGAAGTCGCCGTCGCTCTGGGGGATGCGGGTGAGCGTGCCACACCGCTGGCACTCGAAGGCGGCGCTCGTCACCTTCGGGCGGACCTCCGTGGCCTTCCGGACGATCCCCTGGACGGAGAGGAGGCTCCCGCGGTTGTCCGCTCTGATGTCGCGGATCTCCGTGGACTCGGGCAATCCGCGAACGCGGACGTGTGCCTGCCCCAGCGAGACGTCGACGGGCAGGTCGTACAGGCGCAGCGCCTCCTCGGCGTACTCCCGCAACTGGTCGGGTTTGGTGCGGAAGTCGTCGGCCAGGTCGGGGTCGAACCGGTACAGGTCCCCCCAGTCGATGTATAGCGATTTCTGCTCGGTGGGGTACTTCTGGGCGAGTTCCCCGATCTCGTTGCGGTAGTAGCTCCGGTAGAACTCCTCGAAGACGTCGATGAGTTCCGTGTCCTCCGCTCGGGCCATTGACTGGGGAACTCTTAGACCCCCTCCGTTCAAGAACTTTCGCACGCCGGCCCGAGGGCGCGCCCGCACCTCTGCGCTGTCGACATCTCCCCGGGGTGAAAGTGCTTCTCGCACCTCGAAACCAGTCGACAGCGACCGTATCGGTGACGAAGCGAAGGGGTTACTGCAGCGCGGCGGGTCTGGCTCCCGAGGCCGGTCGCGGGTCCGCGACGGATAGAGAGTCCGACCAGCCCTCCCTGCCTACCGTGACGGCCGCCCCCCATACCGACTGGCCGTCCACGGACGGATACTGAAACAACTCCCATGGTGTTTCTCCGCCGATCTCCCCGACGCTATAATAATAAGAACACTTATATTTGGCTAATGTTCTCATGAAACACGGGAACAGTACTCTAGATCGATACGCTTGCAGGCGTGCAAAAATCAGAGAACAGTTTTTACATTCATAAATCATATCTAACATGAATGTGTCGTGGTGAGAATGAAGATTTATCTATGCCCCCCGGCTGTGATTACACGTCACACAGTGACGTCATCGACATGACCAGGAAACAGCTCAGCGGTACGAGTCGGCGGCGGGTGTTGCAGGGTACAGGTGCGGGAGCGGCGGCGATGCTGGCCGGCTGTCTCGGCGGCGGTGGTGGCGGCGGAGGCGGCAACGGCGGCGGCGGTGACCCCGCGGACATGCCCGATGTCTTCATGCTGACGGACTACAACAACGAGCCCTGGCAGGCTCAGTGGGACAGTCTGTCCTCCTCCTTCACCGAGGAGACGGACATCGGCATGAACATCGAGTACTCGGGGATGTCCGGGGACCAGGAGAACCGGCTGGCGACGCTGATCCAGTCGGGGAACCCGCCGGACATCAACACGTCGACGTTCGACCAGGTCGCGGACGTCTGGTCGACCGACGGGCTCGCGACCACCAACGGCGTGGTGGAGGCTGCCGAGTCGACCAACGGCGACCTGATCGCCAGTCCGCTGACGGTGGACGGCGACATCTGGCAGGTCCCCCACGGCTACTACACCTCGACGTTCAACTACCGGGAGGACGTCTACGAGCAACTCGGCCTCAGCGTCCCGACGTCGTTCCAGGGGCTGCTCGAGAACGCGCGTGCGATCGACGACTCGAACATGGACATCCGGGGCTACGGCCTGGCCGGCCAGAAGACCGGCAAGAGCCAGGACGAGTTCCAGTCCTACCTCGGCCAGATGGGCGTCTCGACCATCGGCCTGCGCTGGAAGGACCCCGACGCCCGCAACGAACTGGAGATCGACTTCCCGGAAGAGGAGGTCACTACCCTGCTCCAGTTCTTCAAGGAGATCTCCCAGTACTCGCCGGACCCGACGTCGCTGGGGTGGGCGTCGTCGATCTCGAATTACCTCGGCGGGCAGTTCGCCCAGCAGTACCACCTGAACACGTGGCCGGCGGGCATCGCCGCCGCGTCGGACATCCCGCAGGTCGCCTACAACACCGGCGTCGCCCCGCTCCCCTACTGGGAAGAAGGCGGCGCGAGCAAGGGCGATTCCTGGCTGTTCGACCCGACGGTCGACGGCCACCACATCTTCGCGGGCGGGGACAACACCCCCGGCGCCCGCCAGTGGCTGGAGTACGTCTACGGGGACAGCCTCGAGCGCACCGCCAGCATCTACAGCGCGGAGCCCACCCGCTTCGTTCCCATCTACGAGGACATCCTCACCAGCGACACGTTCAGCAACCTCGAGTTCTGGCAGCAGGGCGAGAACCAGAAGCTCCTCGACCAGCTGCAGTATACCCAGGACACCATCATCGGCGAGCACTACGGGCAGGTGCCGGAGTCGGACCTGGACGACCCGGTGGCGCTGTACGTGACCCGGCAGTGGTTCTACGGCGAGATGGTCAACCGCGTCGTCACCGGCACGGACTCGATCCAGGAGGCCTACGAGTGGGGTCGCGGGCGCCTCGAGACCCGGCTGGAAGAGGGCCGCAACCGCTTCCGCTAATTCCCTTTCGTCCGCGGTACTTTTTTCGGTTCCCGTCCACGGATAGCCGTCGCTGGCCGCGGCTCGCACGTTCGTTCATCCCTCCTGACACCCGCTCCCAGCCCGTCATGTAAAATCAGCACAAATCGGACGAAGATTTATTAACGACCCCACGTACTGGCAATACGTCACACAGTGACGTGACCTAAATGACCAGGAAACAGCTTAGCGATACCAGCAGACGGCGGGTGTTGCAGGGTACAGGTGCGGGAGCGGCGGCGATGCTGGCCGGCTGTCTCGGCGGCGGCGGTGGGAACGGGGACGGCAACGGCGACGGCAACGGCG
>JAZKSZ010000057.1:0-11368 GCA_036625795.1 Haloarculaceae archaeon | reverse complement strand
CTACGAGGCGTTCCGCGAGGAGACCTGGCGCGACGAGTACGAGGACCTCGGTCTCGACAGTTCCTACTGGCCACAGGAGTGGGTCCTGACCACGCTCCCGCCGGACGCCGAGGCGTTCGGCGGGGACCGGACCGCGGTGCTCAACGACGCCGTGACGGCCGCTGTCGACCGCCTCGAAGCCGAGGACTGGGAGGTCTACGGCGACTACAACCGAACTGTTATCGACCACCCCTTCGGGGGCCAGGTCGGGGCGCTGAACTACCCCCGCTACCCCACTGACGGCGGGTCATTCACGCTGATGAACTTCCGGAAGGAGGGCGGCGCGGGAAGCAGCCAGCGGACCGTCTACCCGATGGACGGCGAGACGGTGACGGTCCTGCCTGGCGGCAACGACGGCTCGTACTTCTCCGAGCACTACGACGACCAGCTCCGGCTGTGGGCCGACGGGGAGTACCGGCCCGCGCCCCGGGCCGTCGACGGCGACCCCGACATTACCGTCGAAGGAACGAGCGAGGGGGCAGACGGATGAGCGTGGAAACGGACGACGGCGGCCGCGGCGACGGCGCCAGCGGCCGCTTCTCCCGGGTGCTCGCGGCGGTCCGGACCGGCGGCCGCGGCCGGCGGTGGCTGGTCACGGCGGGTGCCGTCGCCCTGGGGCTCGTGCTCGCGACGGGGCACTGGATGGGACTGGTGCTGGGCGGCGCGTTCGTGGGCGTCCTCCAGCGTGACCTCAAGCGAGCGGTCGTCGTCGGGCTTTTCTTCGGGCTCCTCGCGCTCGGTGCCTTCACCCTCGTCGCGCCGCGGCTGGAGGCCGGCGAACTGCTCGTGCTGACGCCCGCGGCGTACGTCACCCTCGGCGCGGGGCTTGGCCTGCCACTTCTGGGCTCGCTGACCCGCGGCGTCGTCTGAGACGCGGCCCGGCTCGGTGTGGTCCGTTCCGCCCCCGCCCTACCGGTTCTCCGACTTCTCGGTCTCGAACCCCTCGGTGAGGTCGTCCCACCGTTCGGCCAGTTGCTCGGCGGTCCAGCCCCCGCCCGCGTCGAGGTCTCTGACCATCGTCCGCTCGTACTCGGGGTCCGAGATGTAGGTGAGTTCGCCGGCCTGCAGCCCGACGGTGTTGCCGGTGACGTCCTCCGCGTGCTCGCTGGCGAGGAAGACCGGGGCGGCGGTGGTGAGCTGTGGGCCCCACTCCTCCTCGCCGACGTCGTCGACCAGGTCGTCGGTCATTCGGGTGAGGGCCGCGGGCCAGAAGGCGTTGACCCGGACGTTGTACCGGTCCAGCTCGCGCGCGGCAGTCCGCATCAGCCCCAGGATGCCAGCCTTGGCGGCCGCGTAGTTACCCTGGCCGACCCGGCCGGCCGCGGAGTCGCTCGAGACACACAGAAACGAGCGCTGGCGGTCGAACGCCTCTTCTTTGTAGCGCTCCCGCCAGTGGCGGGCGGCGTTGTGCAACAGCGAGTAGTGGCCCTTGAGGTGGACGTCGATGACGGTGTCCCACTCCGCCTCGCTCATGTTGAAGAGCATCCGGTCCCGGAGGACGCCCGCGTAGTTGACGACGGAGTGGACGGCGCCGTACTCGTCGACGGTGTCCGCAACGAGCTGGCGGGTGTACTCGACGTCGGTGACGTCACCGAAGTGGGCCATCGCCTCGCCGCCGGCGGCCTCGATGCGCTCGACGGTCTCCCGGGCGGGTTCCTCGTCGGCCCCGCCGCCGGTGACGTCGACCCCCAGGTCGTTGACGACCACGGTCGCGCCGTGGTCGGCCATCGCGACTGCCGTCTCCTCGCCGATCCCGTTCCCGCCGCCACAGACGAGACAGACCGTGTTCTCGAGCATCGTCTCGCGCCAGGCGCGCCCCGGGCATAGAAGGTCCGGTCTCCGGCTTACTCCCCGGGGTCGCTCTCGCTGCCCTCGGGGTCCAGCACGGTCACGTCGACTGTCCCGCCCGTCACCTGGAGGCGGAGCATCGTCGGCCGCTCCGCGGGCAAGGCGCCGGTCGCGCTGCCGGGGTTGAGCAGCCGAACCCCGCCGACGACCTCGTCGATGACGCGGTGGGTGTGGCCGGCGACCGCGACGACCGGGCGGTCGTCACTCGCCGACGGCATCTCCCCGACGGACTCGACGGCCGCCACGACCGCGCGGTCGTAGGCCGCCCGGTCCAGCGAGGCGTCCTCCACGTCCGGCGGGTGCGTCACGACCAGGCGGACGCCCTCTACCGTCAGCGTCGCCACCTCCGGCAGGTCGACCCCGACGTCGGCGTTACCCCGGACGGCGACGAGGTCGGCCGCGAGGTCACGGAAGAACTCGAGGGCGGTCGGGGCGACGAAGTCGCCGGCGTGGACGGTGTAGTCCGCGGTCTCGACCTCCGCCACGACCCACTCGGGGACGGTCTCCCGGAGGTCGTCGTAGGAGTGCGTGTCGCTGAGGACCGCGACCCTGGCCATCGGCGGCGGTTCGGCGCCCAGTCGTCTATACCCGTCGGTTCCGCCCCCTCCCGGAGCGGTTCAGTCGAGGTCGTACCCGCACTCCGGACACTCGTCCGGGTAGGTGCGACCGTCGACGACCGCTGTCCCGTACTCCGCGTTGTCCGGCGCGCTCCGGTACAGGCGCTCGCCGCAGTTCGGACAGTTCTTCATCCGGTACTGCTACCAGCACCCGGCCGGGTTTCAATGCCACGACACCTGCCCGCGGGCGAACGGGTGGCTGCGACATCCCGACTCGACCGTCGCCGCCGGGCCAACGGCTTTAGCCGTGTGGTCCCTACTGGAGGTATGTCCGACACGGCCGTCCGGGAACTCATGACTGCGCCGGTGATGACCGTCGAGGCCGACGAACCGCTCTCCGAGGTGGCCTGGGCCATGGAGCAGAAGGGGATCAAGTCGCTCGCAGTCGTCGACGAGGACTGCCAGCCCGTTGGCATCCTCACCTCGACGGACTTCATCCACATGGCTGCCGACGAGGCTGTCCCGACCGAGGCGACTGTCGGCGACTACATGACCACCGGTGTGGCGACGGCGACGCCCGACACCCCGGTCCAGGCAGTCACCGCCCGCCTGCTCGAGGAGGGGTTCAACCACATGCCGGTCGTCGAGGAGGAGGTGGTCGGCATCCTCAGCACGACTGACCTCCTCCAGCACCTCTCGTCACCGGTCGAAACCGCCGGCGGCGCGTGAGTGACCTCGGGTTGCGCCTCCTGGTGTGGCTATCCCCCCACGCGTATGACGAATACGCACTGCCCACGCTCACGGGAGAAGCGCATATGTCTGTGAGGCCCGTAGCCTCCAGCCAGATGTTCTCACGGGCTGTCGCTCGCCCGCATCGGGAGGGCGCCGCCGGATGAGCGGGCGCAGGGCCGGGAGCGACCGCCCGGCAGCGGGTGAGCAGACCCGCCCGTCCAGCCCGCGAGAGCGGGCCATCGCGGCGCGACTCCGGCGGCTCGATACCGCGGCCGGCAGACAGTTCGTCGCCGACCTCTGGGCGGCCAGAGGGTACGAGGGACACTCCCCCGAAAACGGTCACGGAGCCGACGGCCCCGGTGGGGTTCTGGAGGCGACCCGCGGCAGCGAGACCACCACGCTCGGCGTGGTCAGCCCCTCCCGGCTGGGCGCGACGCCGCTGCCCGCCCCGGACCCCGACGCTGTCGTCGTGCTTGGCGACCCAGCGTCGGTCGCCGACCGGGTCGCCGGCGATACCCGGGTGCTGGGCGCCGGGGACCTGGCGGAGATGCTGCTGTACGCGGTCGACCGGCCGGTCGCCGACGACCTCTGCGAGCGCCACCTGGGCGCACCGCCGGAGCGACTGCGGCTGCCGGTCACTGCAGCCCTCGGTGGGCGGCTCCGCTCGCTCACCTCCTCGGGCCCGACCCTCGGTTCCGGGCTGCGGGTTGCGGGGCTCGGGCTCGCCGTTGTCCTCCTCGCGTTCGGGCTCGCGACGCTCGGCGGTTCGGGTGCGCCCGGGCCGGCGACTCCCGGAGCGGGCCTCGACGCGGCGTCGAGCGGGGCCGGCGCCGGGAGCGAGGCGGCCGCGCCCGTCGCCACCGAGGACGGCGGCGAGTTCCCGGACACGTACCCGCAGGGAACGGCCGGTCTGCTCCCCCCCGGCGTCACGCAGTCGGGAATCGACGACGTCACGGCGCTCGGCAGGGCACACAGCGAGCGCCTGGCGGACCGCTCCTACGAACTCACGCTGGTGCGCCACCAGCCGGTCGGGAACGCGACCCCGGGCGCAGCGGCCGAACCGAGCCTCGACCGGTACCTGTTCGGTTCCATTCCACAGCCAGGCGTGACCCACACGGGGTCGTTCGTCGTCGCTGGTGACGACTACCGCTCGAGGGCAACCCTCGAAAACGACGACGGCGCCAGGGTGCGGGCGAGCGTCTACTTCACGGACGGGGAGTGGCACATCGCTGCCCCGCTGTACGGCAACACGTCGTTCCGGTCGGCGCCAGTCAGTGGCTCCGTCGGCCCGGTCCCCGACACGTACCGCACCGAACTCGTCGACCGGTACCTCTCGACGCCGGAGACCGAGTTGACTGGTGTCGTGGAACACGACGGCCGCCGGCTGTACCGCATCGTCGCGAACGGGACGCCGCGGCCGTTCCCCGAGCTGTTCACCCGCAACTACACCGCCGTCGCGCTGGTCGGTAGCCGCGGCGTCGTCTACGACGTCTCGGTCAGCTACGAGATCGTCAGTGACGACAGCCGGGCGACCGTCGAGACCTCGGTCTCGTACGACTCGTTCGGCGAGGCGGCAGCCCGGCCGCCACCCTGGTACGTCAACCGGTTCCGCGACGACTGAGCGCCACGCTTTTTGCGGGCTCGGCCGGGGTTCGCTCATGGGACTGACGAGGACGATCAAGACGAGCCTGGTCGCCGGTATCGCGCTCATCGCCCCGCTTCTGGTGACGGTCATCGCGTTCCAGTTCGTCTTCGGCTGGATCCGCGGCTTTCTGACCCCTATCATCGAGAGCATCGGGCTCCGGTCGCTGGTCGGGATCGAGGTCGTCGCGGAGGTGCTGGCACTGGTCATCCTGGTGTTGGCGCTCGCCGTCCTGGGCTATCTGGCCCAGCGCAGCGCCGGCGCCTACGTCTTCGGGGTGGTCGACCGCCTGATCGGGCTGGTTCCGATCCTGAGTGTCGTCTACAACGGGGTCCGCCAGGTCTCGGACGCGCTGACCCGCCAGGAGAGCCGCTTCGAGAGCGTCGTCCTCGTCGAGTACCCCCGCGAGGGGGTCTACTCCTTCGGCTTTGTCACCGCCGAGACCTCCGACCAGGCCTCTCCACCCGACCAGGACACCTACAACGTCTACATGCCGGGCAGCCCGAACCCCACGCAGGGGCATCTCCTCTTCGTCCCCGAGGAGGAGTACTACTCCGTCGACATCAAGGTCTCCCGGGCGATCCGCCTGCTCGTGACCACCGGCATCGCCGAAGAACAGGAGGAGCTGGAACAGCTCCACGAGGAGGTCGCGGAGGAAGTCGCGGAGGAAGACGTCGAGATCCGGTTCTGAGGACCGGCCGGGTGTGGCGCTCACCCTGGCGCTGCCTCAGGTTGCTATATTACGCCGACTTCAGGTGACTACATGTACGCCGAGTCCCACCGCGTGGGCTTGCGGGCGTTGCCACAGGTGTCACACTGGATCCGCCCCATCGGGTCCATCGCGTTCGAGAGGTTCTCGCAGTTCGAACACCAGTAGCCGTACAGGTCCTCGCCGCCCTCGCTGGTGTAGACGACGGCGAAGGGGGCCACCGACCCACGCTCGTGGTCCTCGTGGTCGACGTAGACCGTCCGACCGTCGTCATCGACGGGTTCGAGGCGGGGCTGGTCGTCCTCGGCGTAGACGTTCTCGACGTGGGGGGTGCCGTCGATCTCGACTTCGGCCTCGCCGACCTTCGTCAGGCCCTGCTGCTCGTAGAAGGCGTTCCCGTCGGCGTTGTCGGCGAGCACGCGCCCCCGGAGAGTGGTGGCGCCGCGCTCGGCCAGCCGGTCGCGGGTGGCCTCGAACAGCCGTTTCCCGTAGTCCTCGCTGCGGTAGTCCGGGTCGACGTGCAGCCACAACAGCTCGGCCGTCCCCTCGCTAGTGACGACGCTGTCGGTGAACCCGACGACTTGGCCGTCGTGCTCGCCCACGAGTAACAGCTTCCCGTCGTCCTCGAAGACCTCCAGCAGGCGGTCCTCGCCGTACCACTCCTCGATGGCCCCGACGATCGTCTTCGGGTCCAGCGAGTACGACGCCTGCATCGACCGCCGGGCGACGTCCCGGATCGCCGGCCTGTCTTCCGGCGTGGCGGTTCGAACATTCATGGCACACCGTACGGGCGGAACCACAATAAAGACCCCCCACCCGGCCAACACGATCCGGGACCCGGCCGCCGGGGGCTGTGACCCGCCACCAGCATCCTGTCAACAATCGCGACGATGCCCGGATCTGCCCGTCCGGACAGCGTTCACCCGGTTGTCGTAACGCTAAAGAGTCAAACAGACGTTCCAGTAAGCAAGATGAACAACGCACGCGCCGTTTGGAGGGGGTACTGTGGGTGTTGAGATCCAGGAATCGCCCGTCTCCGAGGAGGAGTTCGCGGCGATGGAGGAGTTCGTCCGCGACTACCTGACTGCGAGCGTCGAGAGCGAGGAGGAGGGCGGCCGGATGCGGTGGTACCCCTGGCACTCCGCGGAGTACCGGTTCAACCACATCCGGAACGTGGTCGAACTCTCGGCGGAGATCGCCGAGGCCGAGGGTGCGAACGTCGACATCACCCGCGTGGCCGCGCTCTTTCACGACATCGCCAAGCTGGAGGTCGAACAGGACGTCCATGCCGAGGAGGGCGCCCGGATCGCCCGGGAGTACCTCACCGCCCACTGTGACTATCCGGACTCCTTCGTCGACCAGGTGTGTGCGGCCGTCGAGGACCACTCCTATCAGGGCGACCTGACGAACCTCCCCCTGGAGACGCAGTGTCTCGTCGAAGCCGACGTCCTCGACAAGGTCGGGGCCAACGGCGCGGCGCTGATGCTGTTGCGGATGGGCTACGAGTCCCGCACCCACATGGACGCCGCCGAGATGGTCGGCCGGGTGCTCGAGCGCGGCGAGGACGCCAAAGAGCGCATCGAGAGCCAGACCGCCCACGACATCGCCCACCGGCGGCTCAAGCGGGTGGTCTGGTTCCGCGAGTGGCTCGAGGACGAGGTCGCCGACGTCGGCCTGGAGTAGGCGGTCCCGGGCGCGCCACGCCCGCCCCCCAGGCGGCTCACAGCAGGATGCGCGCCGCGTCCCAGAGGAAGGCGACGCCGAAGCCCGCGAGCACCACCGCGCTCACCCCGGCGACGACCGGGGTCGCCCGGTCGACGCGGCGCTTCCCAGCAATCAGAAGCGCCGGGAACCCGACGATCCAGACGACGATCCCCCCGAACAGCCCCACGAGCAGCGCCGGGCTCCCGGTCCGGACAACCAGCAGGCCAGTCAGCGCGTCGCCGACGTATGGGGTCTTCGAGAGCACGTCTACCGTCCCCGGCCGGAGGAGGCCGACGCCGACGGTGAGCCAGAAGACGACCTGGTAGGGGTTGGTCAGCGCCAGCACCAGCGCCTTCCGGAAGCCGGCACTCCGCCCGGTCGACTCCTCGGGGGTGAGCGTGGCGGTCACGTCGCGGGCGGCGCCGTACGCGAAATACAGCATCAGGAGGCCGCCGACACCGACCATCCCCGCCCGCAACAGCGGGACGCGGTCGACGACGGCCACGGCGCCGGCCAGCGAGAGCAGGAAGAAGGCGAGGTCGGCGGTCATCGCGCCCAGGCCGGCGGTGAAGCCGGCCCGCCAGCCGTGGACGACGCTCTCCTCGGCGATGACGGCGTTCATCGGCCCCGGCGGGGCCGCGAGCGCGAGGCCGAAGACCGCGCCGGCGGCGAGTGTCGTGACCGTCTCGAGGACCATTCGGGCGCCGTTGGAACGGCGAGTGTAAAATCAGCCCGACTTGCGGGCGTCCAGTTGCCGTTCGATGTAGCCGGCGACGTCGGTGAGGTGGGCGGTCCCCCAGACCGCGACGACGACCGCGCCGATGGTGTCGAAGACCAGGTCCATCATCGTGTCCCCGAGGCCGTACTGGGTGAGCAGCGATCGGTTGCCCATCGCGCGTGCCGCCTCGCCCAGCGCGAACTCGATGACCTCCCAGAGGACGCCGAAGGCGAGCACGAACAGCAGGATGAAGGCGAACATGAACCGCGGGGGGAGGACGATGTCCTCGGAGTGGGCGTCGAGCGCGCGGGCGGTGGCGTAGCCGACGCCCGCCACCACCGACGCCGAGAGCGCGTGAGTGACGCTATCCCACCACGGCACCGAGCCGTAGAGGTTGGTCTCGCTGCCCGGTAACCCGAGGACGCCGAAGGCGTGCAGGAAGACGGCGCTCGTGATCCACAGCGTCAGCGCCGGGTCCATGGGGATGTCGTAGTCGCGCTTGAGGACCGGCGGGATCTGGGTCACCACCAGTCCGACGGCGGCGTTGACGACGATGGTCGTCGACCCCCGGTAGAGCCCGACGAAGAAAATGCCCACCAGGCCCATCTCCATGGCCCAGGCGGCCTGTTTCTGGCGGCGCCGGCTGACCCCGAGGCGGTCGCGGAGCCTCATCGCTTCCCCCTCCACGACCGCCGCGCGGGTGTCATGGGCTCCTCCCGATCCGGCGGCGGACCTGCGCCCGCCGGCGGATGTAGAATTCGAAGACGACGCCCGCGAGCACGCCCGCCACCGTCGAGGCGACGAACTCGAGCATCAGCCCGCGCTCGATGGCGTGTTCGTCCAGTGCAGGGTCGAGCAGGAACCCGGTGCCCAGCCAGAGGTCGACGGTCCACCGGAGGACCGCCCACGCGCCGGCGACGCCCATCGTGGCGATGGCGACGAAGGCGACCGCGAAGGAGGGCGACATCGAGACGGAGGTGAACGTGTGCAGTTCGACGACCACCACGAGCGCGAGCGCGGCGACCGAGAGGTAGGTTCCGACCCGGCTGGTCACCTGGAGGGTGGCGACGCTTCGTCCCAGGACCGGCAGCGCGGCGAGCGCGAGCACCTCCCAGGGGAGCATCACCTCCGGGTCCGCGAAGACCAGCGGCGGCAGGAGCACGATGGCGGCCACGACGGCGGCGAAGACCCCCCACAGCAGTTCGCCGGTCAGCACCGAGCCGACGGCGGTCAGCCCGATCCCGGCGACGACGACCCAGGCGAGGACGGCATTCAGCCGTCCGTCCCGCAGCAGCCGTTCGATAACGGTCTCCTCCATACCTCCCGTTTCGACGGCCGACTCCCGAAAGGGTACCGGTCCCGGGGGGGAGGTGTCGACGTTCAGACCAGCGCGTAGACGGTCGCGTAGGCGAGAGCAGCCAGCGTGACCGCGGTCAGCGCCGTCGCCACTGCCGGGAGGACCCGGGGCCGCCGGGTCAGCGGTACGCCGACCAGTCCGACGGCGAGGACGCTGACGACGAAGGGCGAGGCGACCTCGACGGTCGGGGCCGGGACCGCCAGCACGGCCACGGCGTAGCCGACTCCGAGCGCGGCCCGGGGCCTGACGACCGTGCGGAGCCGCCGGTCGCGGAGCCGGAGGAAGACTACGAGCGCCAGCCAGATGACCGCCAGCTCGACGAAGAAGGCAGCGAGCAGGTGGACCGTCGGGTCCGGCGAGAGCACTACCCGCTCGGTCAACACCTGCCACTCCAGCGGATACAGCAGGTCCGGCGGCCCGCCGGCCAGCAGGTCACCGAACGGGTGGGAGAGGAAGCCGACTGCGGCGAGCCCGGCGACCGCCCGCGGCCCGAAGCCGAGGCGTTCGGCGGCTATCGCGAGCCCCAGCCCCGCGGCCACGAAGACGCCGAGTATCGCCGCGGTGAGCGGCCCGCCGGTCAGCCAGACGGCACCGACCAGCCCCCCGATACCCGCGAGGGCGCCCGCCACCGCCATTCGGCGTGGACGGCCCCGCCAGGCCCCGGAGCGGGCGGCCACGACCATCCCGAGCGCGGCGGCCAAGAGTGCCCCGACGACCAGCGAGTGGGTCACCGAGCGGTGGAGCGTGTCGGTGGCCGCCCAGAACGACTCGGCAGCGCCACCCGGCGTTGCGGCTTCTGCCGCGCCCAGCACCGCAAACAGCATGTCGACGTCCGGGGCGGTCGCGAACGCGCCAGCCAGGGCCCCGGCAAGCAACGCGCGCTCGGGCGGGAGGCGCCGGGCAGCGAGGCTGGCGACGACCGCGAACGCCACCAGCCCGTGCCCGACGAACATGGCACAGCGTTCGACTGCTTGATATATAAAGCCGCGCTTCCCGGCTGTCCGGGCCGCAGGCCCGCGGTGGCCGGGGCGGGTTCGGAGTCAGCGGAGGGGTCGTCCCGACAGCGACGTGGGACACCGCTGGACGACGTAGTCGTCGCCGTCGACGCCGACCAGCGCCCACTCGTAGTCCGGCGCGGCCGCCTCGAGCCGGCGCTCGAGTGCCGTGAGGTGCTCCGCCCACGTGACGAAACACCGGAGGTCGCCCGAGTCGGGCGGTCGTTCGGGTTCGGGCATGGGTGTCACGCGGACGGTGCGCCACTTGCGCTCGGCGCGGAACGTGCGTCCGTCCCCGGCGATGTCGTACCCGAGGTCGGAGAAGATGGTCCTGGCGCGCTCGCCGAGTGTCCGGCTGACGGTTGCCATCTGCCACGTGGTACCACGGCTCGCGACATAAGGTTATCTCATTGACACTGACAGGACGGTCCGCGGGTGGGAGCGGCGGTCACTCGCGGTCACTCGTGGGCGGCGTCCCACTCCTCGGCCTTCGTGCGGTTCGAGCACTCGTTGCACTGGACCCGGCCCATCGGGTCGACGGCGTTGTCCAGCGTGTGGCAGTTCCCGCAGTAAAAGCCCCAGCGCGTCTCCCCGTCGGGGTCGCTGTAGACGGCGTAGAACGGTGCCTTCGCACCGCGGCGGTCCGCCCGCTCCTCGCGGTACAGCGTCGCCCCGTTCGGCCCGGTCAGCGTCTCCATACCCCACATTGCCGGGCCACGGTCAAAGACGTGTCCCTCGCCACCTCGTCGCCGGCACGGCCGCTCCCGCGGCTCCAAGACGTGTGGCCTATGTACTGCTGTTTCCTAGGGGTCGCCAATGCAGCAGGTCGTCGTCCCCGTGCGGTACCCCCTGAGTGAACGCTCCAAGGCCACGCTGGAGGAAGCCATCGGCATCGCCGAGGAGCGCGAGGCCGCCCTCACCGTTCTCCACGTCAACCTCTACCAGGACAACCACCGCGTCACCCGCCGCCAGCTCCGCGAGGCCGTCGAGCGGAGCTTCGGGACGATACCCAACGCCCGCTACGTCGTCCGGCGGGGGCTGCTCGTCGAGGAGACGATCCTCGAGGA
>JAZKSZ010000056.1:0-11372 GCA_036625795.1 Haloarculaceae archaeon | reverse complement strand
GTGACGGCGGGAGCCGCGGCGACCGACGGAACTCACCCCCCGGCGGGGACCTCGCGGTCCACCTCAACGCCGAGATCGCCCTGGGAACCGTCGGGGACGTCGGCGACGCGATGGACTGGCTGGAGACCACCTTCTACTACGTCCGCGCCCAGCGGGCTGCGGGGTACGTCACCGGCGAGGACCTCCGGGACCGCGTCAGCGACACGCTCGAGTGGCTCGCCGCGGAGGGGTTCATCGAGGTCGACGGCCTGGCCGTCGAGCCGACCGAACTCGGCCGGCTGGCCTCCGACTTCTACCTGCGCCTGGAGACCGCCGCCCGCTTCGCCACACTCGCCGAGACCGACCCCGGCGAGTTCGAGGTGCTCCGGGCGGTCGCCGGCGCCGTCGAGTTCGACAGCGTCAGCGCCCGCTCGGACGAGACCGACGCTATCGACGCCGTGCTCGGCGAACGTGCGGCCGACCTGGCCGACGGCCCGCGGAAGGTGCTCGCCATCCTCCGGGCGGCGATGGACAGCTCGACGCCCGCCGCGCTCAAAAGCGACGCGTGGATCATCCGCCAGAACGCGCTCCGGCTGCTGGGGGCGTTGCGGACCGTCCTCGACCGCTTCGATGGCGCCGAGACAGCCAACCTCGTCCGCCGGGTCGTCGCCCGGGTCGAGACGGGGATCAGCGCCGACGCGGTCGGGCTGACCGCCATCGAGGGCGTCGGCGCGACCCGCGCGCGAACCCTCGCGGCGGCCGGGCTCGAGACGCCCGAGGACGTCGTCGAGGCAGGCGTCGACGGGCTCGTCGCCGCGGGGCTGGCAGCGGGGGTCGCCGAGCGCGTCCTTGCGGCCGCCCGCGACCTGCCCGTCGTCGCGGTCGACTGGGGTGACCTCCCCGAGACCGTCGGCCGCGGCGAGCGCTCGATCCACGAGGTGGTCGTACGCACGACCGCGGGCGCGGCGCGCGCCGGCCTGCGCGTGACTGTCAACGGGGTGGAGATGACCGCGAAGGACAGCTACCTCGGGGCGACCGAACTCCCGGTCGCGCTCTTCGGCGGCGACGCGGACCGGCTCGAACTCGCGGTCAGAGTCGCCTTCCCCGACCTCCCGCTGCCACCGAGCGTCCACACCCGGACAGTGACCGTCACCGACTGAGAGCGCTCGATAAAGCGTCTCGGAGCGATTGCGGCCGCGATGAAACGACTCGCTGCCGGCGTAAAGAGTCCGAAGCCGTCGGCCACGCGGCGAAAACGTGGTGAAATCGCGCTAGCGGTCGACCCCCTATATGACGGTCGGGGTGCACGACTCGAAACGAGGAGACCCACTATGTCGAACGCATCCCCGCACAGGTTGCGGCGAGTCGACGGCGGTACCGTCCGCGCGTCGGTCGAATCGTTGGTCCGAACAGCCGGCTTCTGGACGGCCGTGGCCCTGCCCTTCGTCATGCTCGTCGTCGTAGCGACAGGCGGCGCACAGCGCCATCCCCTGGCCTTTTCGGGCCTGCTGGCGGCCAATCTGGTCGCGCTGGTCCTCGGCCGGAACTACGACCGGTAAGTGGGTCTCCTCGTATCGGCCACCGAACGCCACCACCCCCACGGGGCGCCCCACACCCCGTGATCCTGCCTTTCAAGTACGAAGCCGGGACCACCCGGCCCATGCGCGTTATCACCGGCCGCTGTACGACCGCCTTCGACGGCCCCGGCTCCCGCGACCGCAGACAGCACGGCGACTGCGTCGTCCTCGTCAAGCCCGACGACACCGTCCTCGTCCACGACGCCCGCGGCTACCAGCCGGTCGCCTGGCTCACCCGCCCCGACGCGGTGACGGTCACCGACGAGGCTGTCGTCGCCCAGGACGGCGACCAGCACCTCCGGGTCACCCGTCACGACACGGCCGCCCGGGAGGTCCCTGCCGGCCCGGCCGGCATCCCGGTCGGTGACTGCCCGGACTGTGGCGACCGACTCGTCCGCGCCCGCGGCGACGTCACCTGTCCAGGCTGTGAAGCCCGCTACGGCCTGCCGGCCGGCGCGGTCGTCCTCGAGGAGACCTGCGAGTGTGGCTGCCCGCGGCTCCGCGTCGCGCGCGGCGGGGAGTTCGAGGTGTGTCTCGACCGCGAGTGCGAGTCCCTCGACGAGCGGGTCCGCGAGCACTTCGACCGCGCCTTCGACTGTCCGGCCTGTGGCGGGGACCTGCGCGTGCTCCGCCGGGGCGGTCTCATCTTCGGCTGCGAGAACTACCCCGACTGCGAGACGAGCTTCGCGGTCCCGCAGGGGGTCCACGACGGGACCTGCGAGTGTGGGCTGCCGGCCTTCGAGACGGGGTCGGGGCGGCAGTGCCTGGACTCGACCTGTGGAGTGCCGGCGGAGTGACTGCCGCCCTGGATGACTGGCCGACGGCGTGTCCGCCAGCCGGTTCTGGTCCCCGGGCACGGACGCGACCGCCGCCTCGACGCCGGACCGCAAGGGGCTTTGGCTCGCCGGCCGTCGCTCCGCCATGGACGCGACGTTCGACGGCACGGCCGTCCGCGCGGGGGTGGCCGCCCGCGAGCAGTTCTACGACGCCCGCGGGTACGGCCGCCCCGACGACGGCGGCGTCGTGCTCGCACCCGTTGAGGCGGCCCACCTGCTCTTTCGCGGTGACCTCGACAGCGTGGTCGACCGCCGCCCCGCGGGCAACGGCCGCCGGCTCGACTTCCCGACCTTCCTGGACTCGACGGCCGTCTCGGAGGTCGCTTTCTTCGTCTACAAGGACCTGCGCGACCGGGGGTTCTACCTCTCGCCGGTCGACGCGGCCGGCGGACCCGGCGGGTCCGACGAGTTCGCCGTCTATCCCCGGGGGAAGGGTCCCTGGGACGAGGAGGTGGCCTACCGGGTCCGGGCGGTCAGCGAGCGCGCCACCGTCGACGCCGGGGCGTTGCGCGGGCTGGCCGACCCTGCCAGCGAGGGCACCGCCGGGAACTCGAGCCAGGAACCGACGGGCGTGCTGGCGGTCGTCGACGAGGAGAGCGAGATCACCTACCTCGAGCTCGGCGCGCCCACCCTGTCGGGGTCGACCCACCACGACATCCCACCGGTCGAGGGCGACCTGCTGGCCGACCGGGTGCTCGTCTGGGACGCGCCAGCCCCGCTGTACGGCCGGGCCTTCTACGGCCAGCCGCTGGACGACGGGGTCCAGCTCTCGCTGGTCGAGGCGGCCTACCTCGCCCGGACGGGCGTGCTGACCGTCGACGGCGGCGAGGCGGCGGTCGTCGAGCGCGGCCGGGAGGTCGAGGGCGACCGATTCGACCGCCGGCTGCGGGCCTACGGCGCGCTCCGAACCGCCGGGATCGCCCCCAAGACCGGGTTCAAGTTCGGCGCCGATTTCCGGACCTACGACGACGTCGCCGACGTCGAGGACCTGGGTCACTCCGAGCGGCTGGTCCGGGTGCTCCCGCCCGAACACGCCTTCGCCCCGCGGGACCTGGCGCTCGACGTCCGGCTGGCCCACGGCGTCCGCAAGCGGATGGTGTACGCGCTGACGGGGGCCGACGGGGGGCTCGCGTGGCTCTCGGTCGGCCGGCTGACGCCGTGACGGACGCTACTCGACCTCGAAGGACGCCCGCTCGCTGAGGGCGACGTTCGTCGCGTCGAGCGTCGCCTCCGCGACGTACTCGCCGGGTTGCGGGTCCGGCCAGGTCGCCCCGTGGCGGAACGAATCGCCGGGGGCCAGCGTCTCCGCGTCGAGCGCCTGCGTGAACATCCGTCCCTCGCTCCAGCGCCAGACCTCCGCGCCGTCCGCGTAGACCGCGACGTCGGCTACCTTGCCGCTGCGAAAGGAGAGGTCGACGGGTTCGGTGTCCACGTTCGTGACCGTGAACGTAAACTCGACAGTGTCGCCGCCGACTGCGACGTCGAGGTGGCCGTCGAGGCTCACGGGTCAGATGGACTGTGAATCGGACCCACTGGCGCCGTCGGTGTCCGTTGCCGTCACCACGATCTCGGCGCCGTTGCTCTTGCTCCGCACCTCGTCGACGCCCGAGGCCGAGGAGCCGCTGACGTCGTTGGTCACCGAATCGAGCGTGTTGCCGCTGGAATCGAGCATCTCGACGACCACCGTGTCGAGGTTGCCGTCCGAGTCGCTGGCGCTCCAGTCGACCTCGTAGCGGTCCCACCGCGGGTTCGAGCGGTTGTTGAGTCCGTCGATGCTTGCCGAGGGTGCCGAGTTGGTGCTCTCGGTCTCGCTGACAGAGGTCGAGTCCGAGCCGGTGTTGCCGTTGGAGTCGGTGACCGTCGCGTCGACGGTGTAACTGTTCCCGGATCCATCGTCGCCCGCGGCGACCAGCCGGGTCGTGCCGCTCGCGGAATCGCCGCTGACGCTGACGGACGCGGTGTCCTCGGTCTCGCCGTCGGTATCGTCGGTCAGCGTCAAGTCGACCGACGAGAGGTCCCCGTCGTCGTCGCTGACGGACCAGTCGACGTCGAACTCGGCGTCGGAGTCGCTGGTCTCGACCTCCGAGGCCGAGAGGCTGTCGACGGTGGGGGCGCTCTCGGTGTTGTCGGTCGTGACCGTGATGCTCGAAGTGCTGGTGTTGCCCGCCGAGTCGGTGGCGTTCGCTTCGAGGGTATGGTCGCCGTCCGAGAACTGCGTCGTGTCCAGCGAGTCCTCGTAGTAACCCGACGTCGAGTTGTAGGAGGTCGACCGCGACGAGCCACCGTCGACGTTGTACGTGACGTCCAGCGAGTCGTCACTATCCTCGCTGTCGCTGGCGTCGATCTGGACGGTGATGGTTCCGCTGACGGTGTCGCCGTCGCCGGGGTTGACCCAGGAGACGGACGGTGCCGAGTCGGAACTCCCGTCCAGGACGGCCGCCTCGGCGTCGAGCAGGCCGTTGCCCTGTTCGTTGTCCCCGAGGCCGATGTCCTCCGCGGTCGAGTTGAGTTGGTCCCGTGCCTCGGTGTTCGTGTAGCCGTTTGCCATCAACTGGCCGCCCGCCCCCGAGACGTGCGGACAGGCCATCGACGTCCCCGAGAAGGTGTCGTACCCGCCGATGACCGTCGAGTAGATGCTGCCGCCCGGCGCGGCGAGTTCGACCTCCGGTCCCGTCGAGGAGAACGACGAGAGGCTGTCGTCGCTGTCGGTCGAACTGACGGCAATGACTGTCGAGTAGGCCGCCGGATATCCCACACAGTCCGAACAGGGCCCGTCGTTGCCCGCCGCGGCGACGAGCAGGACGCCCTTGTCGTAGGCGTACTGGCAGGCGTCTTTGACCGTCTGCGAACCCGAGGAGGCGCCGAGGCTCATGCTCCCGACGTCCCAGCCCTGGTCTGCGGTGTACTCGATGCCCGCGGCGACGTCGGAGAACGACCCGCTCCCGTTCTTGTCGAGTACCTTCACGGCGTGCAGGGTCGACTCCGTCGAGACGCCGACCACGCCCTCGCTGTTGTCGACGGCGTCGGCGATGCCCGCACAGTGGGTCCCGTGGTCGTCGTCGTCGGACCACGGGTAGTTGCAGTTCGGTCCCTTGCAGTCGACGTAGGCTTTCCCCGCCCCGACGTTTGCCTGCAGGTCCGGGTGGTCGTCGTCGATGCCGGTGTCGATGATGGCGATGTCCGCTCCGTTGCCCGTCTCCCCGTTGTCGTGGAGTACGTCCGCGTCCACCCGGTCGATGCCCCACGGCAGGGTCTGGGCGATGGCGTGCATCTGGCCGTCGACCTCGACGTAGCGCGTGTCGTGTCTGTTCTGCAGGCGCTCGGCGGCTTCGTCCGGGAGTGTCACCGTGAACGTCTTCTTGCCGCCGTCCCAGTCGAACTCGCGATGAACCGCGTCGGCGGCGTTTCTCGTCGCCCGCTCACCCGCTGGCGAGGCCGTTCCGACGTTGTACCTGTTCCCCGCGGCCGCGCTCGCCTGCCCGCTCCCGAGCATGACCGCCCCGACCGCACCCGCGCTCTTGAGCACGTCCCGTCTCGTCTTGTCGTGCGATACCATACGTGATATCGCCAGTTGTTTGTTAAGTATTTAACTGCTGCCGCGGTTCGACGGCGCCGCGCTCGGAAATGATAAGTCCCCGCCCGCGTGTTCCTCGTCTGTGATGTCCACCTCCCGCCTCGGCTGGCGCTGGCAGGCCCCGCGGGGAGCGGACAGTGTCGCGCTCCGGGCCGGGCGGGCCTCACCCGCCTGACCCGGCCGCGGCGCTCCCTCGCTTCTGTTCGGCCGTTCCGCGCACCGCGTTCAGACTCCCGAGAGATACACGCCCATGCCAGCGAACGACGACACCACAGACGACACAGAACCCGACGACGGACCGAGTACCGACGACGCCGCACCCGGCGACGCTCCCCCGACGGGGACGGGTCCCGCAGGCTCCACCGGGACCGCCGGCGACGGCGATACCCCGAAGCGAACGCTTTTTGCGTGTGACGCGGCGACTATGCGCCAATCGATGACACGCGACAGCGACGGAGACGGGGAGCCTCTCCGCCCGGACGGGGGCGTGGCGGGTGCGGACGACGTCGCGCTCGACCCCTGGGGCTCCTCGACGGTGTCGGACTACCGCAAGCTGTTCGAGCAGTTCGGCATCGAGCGCTTCGAGGAGGTTCTGGGAGAGGTGCCCGACCCCCACTACCTGATGCGCCGGGGCGTGATCTTCGGCCACCGCGACTACCGCCCCGTCGCCCGCGCGATGCGGGAGGGCGAGCCCTTCGCGGCGCTCTCCGGATTCATGCCGACCGGCGACCCGCACATCGGTCACAAGCTGGTCTTCGACGAGATCATCTGGCACCAGCAGCAGGGCGGGGACGCCTACGGCCTGATCGCCGACCTCGAGGCCCACAGCGCCCGCGGGCTCTCCTGGACCGAGATAGACGAGCACGCCCGCAACTACATCCTCTCGCTGCTCGCGCTCGGCTTCGACCCCGAGGAGGGGGAACTCTACCGCCAGTCCTCGAACCGCGAGGTTCAGGACCTGGCCTTCGAGCTGGGTGCGGAGGCCAACTTCTCGGAGCTGCAGGCCATCTACGACTTCGACGGCGAGACCGACGTCTCCCACATGCAGTCGGTCGTCACCCAGATGGCCGACATCCTCTACCCCCAACTCGAGGAGCCGAAGCCGACGGTCATCCCCGTGGGTCCCGACCAGGACCCCCACATCCGGCTCTCCCGGGACCTGGCCGCGCGGCTGCGGTACTTCGGGGTGACCGAGGCCTACGCCAGCTTCGAACTGGAGGACGCCGAGCGCCGGACGCTCGCGCTGGTCTACGACGAACTCGCGGGGGAGGTCGAGGACGGAACCGGCGACGAGGGCGGCGATGGAGACGCCGGCGGGGACGACACCCTCCGGTGCGAGGACGCCGCCGCCTTCCTCCGGGAGGTCGCCGACCGGGCGGACTCGTTCGGGACGCCGGAGGCCCGCGCCGCGCTGCTGGAGAAACTCGACAACGCCGGCAAGGAGCCGCTCCGGCCCCGAGTGCGGGTCGTCGACCGCAACGCCACAGCGGAGGCTTTCGAGGCGCTGGTCGAGGCCGTCGACGGCGAGAAGCGGGTCTACGACAATCACGTCGACGCCTTCGAGATGGACCGGGCGGCCGCCGAACAGCTGGCCCGCGAGGTCGAGGTCGCCAACGGTGGCTACGGCTTTCTCCCGCCGTCCTCGCTGTACCACCGGTTCATGACCGGCCTCACGGGCGGGAAGATGTCGTCCTCGGTGCCCGCCAGCCACATCTCGCTGCTCGACGACCCAACGGAAGGCTACGACAAGGTCAAGGCGGCCACCACCGGCGGGCGCGAGACCGCCGAGAAACAGCGCGAACTCGGCGGCGAGCCCGACGACTGTCCGGTCTACGAACTCTACGCGTACCTGCTCGCGAGCGACGACGACGAGTTCGCAAAGCGGGTCTACGACGAGTGCGCCGGCGGCGAACGGCTCTGTGGGGACTGCAAGGAGCAGGCCGCCCGGCTGATGGAGGAGTTCCTGGCGGAGCACCAGGAGAAACGCGCCGAGTGGGAAGACCGGCTGGAAGAGCTGGACATCGACCTCGACACCGACCGCAAGCGCTGACTCCCGTCGGGCGCGTCCGTCCCGCGGCGGCCCTCACCACGGCGGCGACCGCTCGCCCTCGCAGGGACCGGTCCGCTCGAGTATCACGACGTACTGTCTGCCGGCGAGCTCCTGGTCGTCGCCGTAGCGGTCGCTGTGGGGAACGACACCCAGCGACAGGAGGTCGGTGACCGACCCGGGCTCGGTCCGGTCGACGACGTAGTCGTCGGGCAGGTCCCCGAAGGTGGCGACGACCTCGTAGTTGCGGCTCCCGTTCAGCAGCCCCCGGACGTATCCCGCCCGCGCCGCCGTGTCCGTGCGGGTGTACCGGACGCGCTCGTCGGCCGGGGCGTCCCGGAGGTAGTAGAGATCCTCCGAGACGAGCTGGATGTAGTCGGGGCAGGCGAGCGTCTTCCCGCCGGTCGGGTCGCCGCCGTTGGGGTAACTCATCCGGGGCCAGGTCGGCGCGACGGCGTGCTCGAACCCGTGCTGGTAGCTCTCCATCGTCGCCTCCCGGGGGACGTGGTCCTCGACCCACTCGTGGGCGTCCTGGCGGGGCGTGTCGGCGTACTGTATCGCCCCCACGCCGGCGTACAGCCCGGTCGTGACCACCAGCGCTGCGACCGCGAGCCCGCCGGCGGTGGGATGGCGCCGGCGCAGCCTGACCAGCCCGGCCGCACCCAACAGGACCAGAAGCGCCATCGTGGGCAGGAGGTGGTGGGGCCGGAAGTCGTGCCAGGGGGCGAAGAGGGCGAGGAACATCCCCAGACAGCCCGCGACGAGGACGGTCGCGCCGTCCCCGCGGTCGAGCGTCCGGAGGGTGGCGGCGGTCCCGGCCGCGACCGCGAGCAAGAGCGGCCAGCCGAACCCGCTCGCGTACCCCCGCAGGAACCACCACCAGACCGGCGCGTCCGGACCGACGGGGTTGACGATCCGGTAGCCGCTCCGGCCGACCAGCCGGCGGGCGACCGGGTAGAGGTTCCCCACCAGCACGTCCGGGAAACTGAGGACGACCACGACGGCCCCGACGGCGGCTCCCCGGCGGAGCTGCCGGGAGCGCCACAGCCCCCGCCACCACCCTTCCTGCCCCCGCTCCCGGAGGACGTACGCCAGCAGCACGGTCGGGGCGATGGGGGCGGCGGTGAGTTTCAGCCCCATCGCGACCCCGCCGGCCGCACTCGCCGCGTAGAACCGCCCCGTCCCGCCCGCCTGGACGTACCGCACCAGCAGGTACAGCGCGAGTAGCAGGGCGAAAAGCGCCGGGAGGTCCTCACCGCCCTCGTGAGCGAGCACGACCACCTCGAAGGTGAGCCCGAACAAAAGCGCCGCCAGCCGTCCGGTCGTGCGGTCCCGGAGGGTGGTCCCGAGCCGGTAGGTGAGATACACCGACCCGACGGCCGCCAGCAGACTCACCAGCCGGACCGCGAGCAGGCTCGCGGTCAGCAGCCACTCCGGGCTCGACCGCCAGACCCCGACGAACCCGAAGGCGGGGTCCGGGTCCGCCATCGCGGCGACGGCGTCGAGCTGTCCCACGAGCGCGGCCGCCAGCACGACCGGCGCCAGCGCCAGCACGTACAGGTAGAAGGTCCCGCCGAAGGGGGTGCGACCCCACGCAACCCCCTCACGAAGCCCCTCGAGGCTCGGGTCTGCAGTCACCGACCCGTACGCGACAAGGGCGTCCAGCAGCCGGTCCCGTTCGTCCCAGGTGGCGACGGTCGGCGCCCGGTGCCAGAGCCAGAATCCACAGAGCAGCACCGACAGAAGCAGGATGTACGCGAGGTAGGGGTCCTCCCCGAGGTCCGTCCGGACGGTCTCCCGTACCCGCCCGAGCGCCCCGCGCACGCGTCCGAGCGTCGCTCGGACACCCCCCTCGCCGGTCCACATCGCTACCCACGCCTGCCGGCTCGGAAAAAAGCGCACCGATCCCCGCGCCGGAGGGTTTTTGTCGCTTCACTTGCCAACTGTCATCCATGACGCCCGACCCCGACAGTCGGTGTCCCGGCGCGCAGCCAGCGGCGCGGCAGGGGTTCGGGTTCGTTTTCGCCTGAGTCGGGCCGGTGGACTCCCCGGCGTCCTGGCCCGGACGCGGGGGACGAAACCGCCCGCCAGCGGGGGTCGAACGCCCCCGCCGACCGCGAGTGAGAACCGTTAACTGTCGACCGCGCTCCCTACCGACAACGACCGCTGCGACCCACACACCATGACAACACGACTCCCGCCAGCGCAGGTGGCCCTGCTGGAGGCCGCCGACGCCGAGACGGACCGTCCGATAACCGACCTGGCCGAGGAAGCCGACCGAAAGCCCGAGGCCGCCACCCGCGCCGCCTTCGAACTCGCGGACGCGGGGCTGGTGGCGGTCACCGAGGAGACCGAGGAATCGGTCGCGCTCACCGCCGAGGGCGAGCGCTACCGCGAGGCGGGGCTACCGGAGCTCCGGCTCTACGAGGCCGCCCTCGCTGCGGGCGCCGACGACGAGCCGGCTGGGCTCGGTGACCTGCTCCCCGAGGCCGGGCTCGACGGCGACGCCGTCGACATCGCGCTCGCGAACTTCGCCCGGAAGGGCTACGGCGAGGTCGACAGTGGCTCGGTGCGGGCCGACCCCGACGCCGCCCCGGCGGCCGACGCCGAGCGAGCCGCCCTCGAGGCCGTCGCCGCGGGCGACGCCAGCGGCGTCGAGGAGGCGACCCTCGAGCAACTGGAGCGCCGCGACCTGCTCGAGCGGACCGAGCGGACGGTCCGGCAGGTCCGGCTGACCGACGAGGGCGTGACCGCGCTCATGGGCGGCGTCGAGGCCGCCGAGCGCGTCGACCGGGTCACGCCCGAGTTGCTCACCAGCGGGGAGTGGGCGGCGGTCGACTTCGCGGAGTACAACGTCGAGGCCGACGCCGAACCGGCGGGGGGCGGCCGCGAGCACATCCTCCGCCAGACCGCCAACCGCGTGAAGGACGTCCTGGTCGGGATGGGCTTCGAGGAGATGGCGGGGCCACACGTCGACGCCCAGTTCTGGATCAACGACTGTCTGTTCATGCCCCAGGACCACCCCGCCCGGACGCACTGGGACCAGTTCGCGCTCGAACGGCCAGAGGAGATCCGGGAGCTACCCGACGAACTGGTCGAGCGGGTCCGCTCGGCTCACCTGGAGGGCGTTGGAGAGGACGGCGAGGGGTATCACTCCCCCTGGGCACTCGGGACGGCGAAGTCACTGGACCTGCGCGGGCACACCACCTCGCTGTCGATGCGCTATCTCTCGGGCTACCAGGAGGGCGACCTCGAACCGCCGGAGCGCTACTTCAGCGTCGAGAAAGTGTACCGGAACGACACCCTCGACCCGACCCACCTGCTCGAGTTCTTCCAGATCGAGGGGTGGGTGATGGCCG
>JAZKSZ010000055.1:0-11734 GCA_036625795.1 Haloarculaceae archaeon | reverse complement strand
GAGGATGGCGTCGACCTGGGCGTCGCTCTCGTGTTTGAGCGCGTTGTAGAGGGCGTTCTCCTCCGCGACGGCCTCCACCCGCGCCTCCAGATCCTCCTCCATACCGGGGCGAACGGGTCCGTGAATAAAGGTCGGGCGGTCTCGGCGCTCTCCCGTATTTCAATCTTTCTCCCGGTTGCCGGCCGCGCGACTCCCGGACCGTCTTGAAGTACGTCTGGTACTGTGGAACGCGTATGTCACAGACGAGCTTCCGCGGCCGGCTGTGTGGCCTGCTGAACGAGCCCAACCCCGTCTCGCTGACCCTGGCGGCGGCGCTCGGCCTCGCCGGTGTCGGGCTGTACGCCACCAACCTGGCGGCCGGCGACGGCGTCGGCCAGGCGTGGTTCGTCGCCTTCCTGACCGCCTACGCCGTCGGCGTCAGCCGCCTCCTCTCCGAGTGGCGCGACGGCTGACGGTCAGGGCCCGGTCCCCTCCGCATCGGCGTCGCCCCCCGCCGCGCCGGCCTCGCCTTCCGGCGCCGGCGCCGCGCGCGTGGCGGTCGCCTTGAACGAGGCGACGACGGGGTCGCCCTCGGCCAGGTCGAGCCGGTCGACGCTGTCCCCCGTGATCAGTGCCCGCAGTGTCGTCTCCGACCCGACGTCGACGGCGACCCGCGCCAGGTCCCCCGCCCGCTCGAGGTCGGTAACCGTTCCCTCGAACTGGTTGCGGGCGCTCGTCCCCGCCGGCTGCGGGGCGTCGTCGGGGGCCAGCAGGCTCACCGCGTCCGAGCGGACGCCGACCTGGACGGCGTCGGCCTCGGCGGGCACCAGCGCCCGTAACCGCCCCGCCGGCGTCTCGACGGTCCCCAGGCGCTCGCCGCGGTCCAGGACCCACCCGGAGACGACGGACTCCTCCGCGCGGGCGAGCCCCGAGAACTCCGCGCGGAGGCGGTCGAAGCGGGCCAGCAACTCGCGTGCGTTCGGCGTGAGCGTGCTGCCGCCGCCGCCCGCCCCGCCGCGCTCGCTGACGACCAGCGGCCCGACTGCCTCCTCCAGGTCGGTCACCCGCCGCTGGATCCGTGCGTAGGACCGCCCCAGTTCCTCGGCTGCCCGGTACATCGAGCCGTGCTCGTCGATCCCCCGCAGCGCCGCCACGTCGCGCTCGTCGACCGTCGCGCCGTCGACCTCGATGTACGGGTCACCGCCCGCGTCCATACCGGGGTGTCCAGTCGCGCCCATATCAGTGCACCGCCGGTCAGTACACCAGTTCCCCGGAGACGAACTTCCGGGTGCGCTCGTCCGTCGGGTTCTCGAAGACTCGTGCTGTCGGCCCGCGCTCGACGATACCGTCGCCCAGCAGCACCGCCACCCGGTCGGCGACCCGCTCGGCCTGGTGCATGTCGTGCGTCGCGAGCACGACGCCGATCCCACGCTCTCTGGCCGCCCCGACCGCCTCCTCGATGACGGCCGTGTTCCGCGGGTCCAGGTCCGAGGTCGGCTCGTCGAGCAGGAGCAGGTCGGGGTCGTAGGCCAGCGCCCGCGCGAAGGCGACCCGCTGGGCCTCCCCGCCCGACAGCGAGGCGGCGTGTCTGTCGGCGGCCTCGGCCATCCCGACCACCTCGAGTGCCTCCTCGACGGCTGCCGACCGGCCTGCGGCGAGTCCACCGTCCGGGGCCGGCGTATTGCGGCCGACCGCAGCGCGGAGCCACTGGACCCCATCGGCGAGCCGGTTCGACAGCACCAGGTTCCGGACGCTCCCGCTCACGCGCTCGCGCCAGGGCCGACGCACCCGAAGGCCGTACGCGACGTTGCGCCGGACGGAGGCGTCGAAGAGGGTGGCCTCCTGGAAGACCATTCCGACCCGCCGCCGCAGCGCCAGCCGCGTCTCCCTGTCCACCGCCCACGCCGCGGTCCCGTCGACGCTGACCGTCCCGGTGTCCGGCTGTTTCGAGAGTGCGAGGACGTCGAGTAGCGTCGTCTTGCCGACCCCGGAGGGACCGATCACCGCCAGCACCTCGCCGGGCTCGACGGCGACCGACACGTTCGACAGGACGGTATCGGTTCCGTAGGAGACCGAGACGCCGTCGACCCGGACCATCAGCTACCCACCCCTCGCCCGCCCAGCCGGACGACGACGGCGTTGACCACGAGCACCAGGCCAAGCAGGACCGCGCCCAACAGCATGGCGGTCTCGTACCGTCCCTGGCGGGCCTCGAGCTGAATGGCTGTCGTCAGCGTCCGGGTCTTCGAGACGCCGTCGGCGCCGGCGATGTTCCCGCCGACGATCAGCACCGACCCGACCTCGCTTATCGCCCGCCCGAAGCCCGCGAGGATGGCCGTCGCGACCCCGTACCGGGCCTGCTTGACCACGACGAGGGCCGTGTCGACCCGCGTCCCGCCCAGCGCGTGGGCGGCGTCGCGGACGCCCCGGTCGACGCCGGTGACGGCCGCCAAACTGATCGCAGTCAGCGGCGGCGTCGCAAGCACGAACTGGGACATGATCATCGCCTCTTTCGTGAACACGAGGTCGAGCGCGCCCAGCGGCCCCTGGTTGGAGACCATGAACAGCACCGCGAGCCCGACGACGACACTCGGAAAGCCCATTCCGGTATTGATCACCGAGGTGAGCACCCCTTTCCCCCGGAAATCGGAGAGGCCGACGAGCACGGCGAGTGGCACGCTCACCAGCGTGCTGAGCGCGACCGCGATGAGGCTGACGTACAGCGAGACGGCGATGATGCTCCGGACGTACACCCCCTCGAAGGGAAACTCGACCAGCAGCGGCCCGACCAGCGCCGGGTCGAGCCCCGCCACGGCTGCGTCGAGTCCGGGAAGCGTCATCACTCCTCCGAACTACTCCAGCCCTCGGGCACGTACTGCTGGAAGTCGGGGTCTTCTGAGAGTGCCCGTGGGAAGAACAGCTGTTCGCCGTTTGCCTCGTAGTTGGAGATGATCTCCTGGGCCTGCGGGCTGGTGAGATAGCCGACGTAGGCCATCGCGAGGTCGTAGTTGACGGTGTCGTGGACCGCGGGGTTGACGGCCATCACGCCGTAGGGGTTGGCGAGGATCTCCGGGCCGTCCTCGATGGGTCCCTGGACGAGGATGGTCAGGTCGATCGCCCCGCGCTGTGAGAGGTAGGTCCCCCGGTCCGAGAGCGTGTACCCGCCCTGCTCGTTTGCGATGTTGAGCACCTGCCCCATGCCCTGGCCGGTCTCGCGGTACCAGTCCCCGCCCGGCTCGACGCTGCTTTGCTCCCAGATGGCCAGTTCCTTGGTGTGGGTGCCGGAGTTGTCCCCCCGGGAGACGAAGGTCGCCTCCGAGTCGGCGATGGCCGCGAACGCCTCCGTCGCCGAGTCCATCCCCTCGACCCCGGCGGGGTCGCTCCCCGGGCCGACGATGACGAAGTCGTTGAACATCAGGTCGCGGCGGTTCACCCCGAGCCCGTCGCGCATGAACTGGTCCTCGAGCGAGCGGGCGTGGACCATCACCACGTCGGAGTCGCCGGCCCGCGCGGTCTCCAGGGCCGCACCGGTCCCCCGGGCGACGGCGTCGATGCTTACCCCGTACATCTCCTCGAACGGCGGGTGCAGTTCGTCCAGCAGCCCCGTGTCGTCGGTGCTCGTCGTCGTCGTCAGCGTCAGCGTCTCGCCGACGACCCCCGGCTGGTCGCCGCTTCCGTCCCCGCTACCGCCCGAACAGCCCGCCAGCCCCGCGAGTGTCCCTGCCCCGAGCGCTGCGACGAACTCGCGCCGTTGTATCTGCACAGATACAGCGCTACAGGCGGGCCCACTTAGTTGTTTCCTCGTGGAAACAACGGTTCCGGCCCGGTCCAGACTGGCAAGACGGCGGACTGGCGGGCCGGCGCACTGGCAAGATGGCGGACTGGCGGGCCGGCGGATTGGCGAGCCGGCGGCCCTGCGGCGGTGACCACCCCATACGGTCGTGTGTCGGCTGGACACGCCCCGCGAAGCTATTAGCCGGTCCAGTCCTCGGAGAGGCCCATGAGTACGGAGCGGGACCGGCTCTCGGAGACGCGGAGCCTCTGTCCCACCTGCCTGGCTGAGGTACCGGCCACCTACGTCGCCCGCGACGACGCCGTCTACCTCTCGCGGACCTGCCCGGACCACGGCGAGACCTCCCGGCAGGTCTGGGGGTCGGTCGACCACTGGGAGTGGGCCAACAGCTTCGGCCCTGACCCGGTCCCCGAAGGGGACATCGAGGTCGATGGCGACCACGCCTGTCTGGCGGTAGTGGAGGTCACAGAGGACTGCAATCTCTCCTGTTCGTTTTGCTTTGCCAGCTCCGGCCCGGGCGGCAAGCAGAAAGAGTTCGAGGAAGTGGTCGACCTGCTGGAGGTCGTCAAGGCGGAGGGGGGCACCCGCCCGGTCCAGTTCTCCGGCGGCGAGCCGACGGTCCGGGACGACCTCCCCGACCTCGTCGCTCGCGCCCGCGAGATGGGCTTCGAGCACGTCCAGGTCAACACCAACGGGCTGGTCCTCGCCCAGGAGGCAGGGTACGCACAGCGACTGGCCGACGCGGGCGTGACGGCCATCTACCTGCAGTTCGACGGGCTCGAACCCGCGACCTACGAGGCGATCCGCGAGGTCGACATCAGCGACGCCAAACACGCGGCCATCGAGGCCTGCCGCGAGGCGGACATCCCGGCCATCCTCGTCCCGACGGTCGTCCCAGGTACGAACGACCACGAACTGGGCGACATCGTCCGCTTCGCGCTGGACAACGACGACGTGGTCCAGTCGGTCAACCTCCAGCCCGTCGCCCACTTCGGGCGCTACGAGCAACACGAGGGGCGGTTCTCGGCCGACGAGTGTGCCCGCCGGCTGGCCGCCCAGCTCGACGGGCTGGAGACGCGGGACCTTCTGCCGGTGCCCTGCTGTTCCTCGACCTGCCAGCTCGCCACCGCGGTCGTCGAACCCGTGACCGGCGACGACGTGATGCCCGTCACCCGCTTTCTGGAGGGCGAAGCCGCCGGCCAGCTCTCGGGACTGGTCGACGAGGCCGACTGGCTGGAGTTGCTCGCGGGCACCTCGGTCGGCGACGACCTCGCCCGAACTGCTGCCGACTGCTGTGGCGGGGCCGAGTGCTGTGGCGGTGCTCCGGACCCGGTCGACGGCGCTCTCGGGGGGCTGCTGGACGCAGTGATGCCCGTCTCGGTGACGGGCTTCATGGACGCCGACGCCGCCGACGTGGGTCGGCTGAACAACTGCTGTCTCTCCGTGCCCACGCCCGACGGCGACCTCGTCCCCTTCTGTGGCTACAACATGACAACCGACGGTGGGGAGTACGCGCTCCGGAACCGTCACGGCTGGGGTGGCCGGGACGGGACCGACGCCGACCTGCCCGCCGCCGGCGAGGGGGCGTCCGCGGTCGGGGCCGGCGACGCCCCGCCTGCCCCGGAGGCCGACTACCCGCGGGCCGACACGGACGACGACTGACGATGACTGGCCTGCTCGCCGCGCTCCAGGGCGACCCCTGGGGGGCGCTCCGGCTGGTGCTCGGTGACCCGCTGCATCCCGGGGGCCACGAGGCCACCGCGGCACTGCTCGACCGCGCCGGGGTCGATGAGGGAACGCGCGTCCTCGACGTCGGCTGCGGTGCCGGCGGGGCACTCGACCTGGCCCGCGAGCGCGGCGCCGATGCGGTCGGGTTGGACCGTGACCCCGCGGCCGACCCGGACGACGGCGTCGGCGTCGTCCGCGGCGACCTCTCCACACTCCCGGTCCGGGACGGCGCCGTCGACGCCGTCCTCGGGGAGTGTGTCCTCTGTCTGGCTCCCGACCTCGACCGCTCGCTCGCGGAGACCCGCCGGGTCGTCGGCCCCGGCGGCCGGCTGGCGTTCTCGGACGTGACCGTCTCCGGCGAGCCTCCAGACCTCCCACCGTTCCTGGCGGAGGCACTCTGTCTGACCGACCGCCGGGACCGGGCGGGGCTCGTGGCGGCCGTCGAGCGCGCGGGCTACGAGGTGCGGGACGTTCGGAGCCACCGGGAGGACCTGGTGGCGATGCGCGAGGAGGCTGCCGGGAAGCTGGACGTCGACGCGCTGCTTGCGGCGCTCGGCGACCGCGGCGAACGACTCCGGGAGGGCGTCGCGGACCTGGATGCGGCCATCGACCGGGGCGACGTGGGCTACGTCTCGCTGGTCGGGGAGGCGGTCTGAACCTCGGGACTGGAGACGAGTCCCCGTCGGCTGCGGGTACCAAACCGGTTGCCCTGCCGCTTGAAGTGGTCCGGGCTCGTTGGTGCTGTATGCGCCTCCACTGGCACCGGCGGGACCTCCGGGTGGCCGACAACCGCGGACTCGCCCGCGCTGCCGAGGACACCGCGGTTCCCGTGTTCGTCTTCGACCCCACCGTTTTGCAACACGGCGCGTCGCCCCGGGTCGCGTTCATGCTCGACGCACTCGACTCGCTGCGGGCCGCCTACCGCGAGCGGGACAGCGACCTGGTCGTCGCCCGCGGCAACCCCGTCGAGGTCCTCCCGGCGCTGGCCGACGAGTACGGCGCCGACGCGGTCACCTGGAACCGCGACTACTCCGGGCTGGCCCGCCGCCGCGACGCCGCGGTCAGGCAGGCGCTGGACGAAGCCGGCGTCGACCGCGAGGCGGTCCACGACGCCGTCCACCACGAGCCCGGTTCGATCACCACGAACGACGGCGACCCCTACGCCGTGTTCACCTACTTCTCGAAGAAGTGGCACGACCGCCCGAAGGCCGACCCCCTCGAGGCGCCGGACGAGGAGGACCTCGCGGACCTCGAGGGCGACCCGCTCCCGACGCTCGCCGACCTGGGATTCGACGAACCCGAGGCCGACATCCCCGACGCGGGCACGGGACCGGCACGTGACCTGCTGGACCGGTTCTGCGAGGAGTCCGTGTACCGCTACGACGAGCGCCGGGACTACCCCGCGGACGAGGCCACCTCGCGGCTCTCTGCTCACCTGAAGTACGGGACCATCGGGGTCCGGGAGGTCTACGACCGGGCAGACCGTGCCCGGGCCGACGCCCCCGACGAGGACGCACGCGAGAGCGTCACCGAGTTCCTCGACCAGCTGGCCTGGCGGGAGTTCTACACCCAGGTGCTGTGGGCCAACCCCGAAGTCGTCGACTCGAACTACAAGAGCTACGAGCAGGAGATCGAGTGGCGCGAGGACCCAGAGGCGCTGCAGGCTTGGAAGGACGGGGAGACGGGCTACCCGGTCGTCGACGCTGGAATGCGCCAGTTGCGTGAGGAAGCCTGGATGCACAACCGGGTCCGGATGATCGTCGCCTCCTTTCTGACGAAAGACCTCCTGCTCGATTGGCGCGAGGGGTACGCCTGGTTCCGCGAGCGGCTGGTGGACCACGACACCGCCAACGACAACGGCGGCTGGCAGTGGGCCGCTTCGACGGGGACGGACGCCCAGCCGTACTTCCGCATCTTCAACCCGATGACCCAGGGCGAGCGGTACGACCCCGACGCCGAGTACATCCGCGAGTACGTGCCGGAGCTGGAGGGCGTGCCCGCCGATGCCATCCACTCCTGGCACGAACTCGACCCCGGGACCCGCGAGATGCACGCCCCGGACTACCCCCACCCCATCGTCGACCACAGCGAGCGCCGCGAGGAGGCGCTGGCGATGTTCGAGCGGGCGAGAGCCGACGACTGAGCAACGCGAAGGAGTCGGCTCTCGTGGTGGAGCGGTGAGCCGACAGGCGAACCGCGGAACAGGGCGGGCGAGAGCCGACGAGTGAGCGCTAGCGACGGAATCGTCTCTCGAACAGGCGAGCGGGGGACGTTCGCGTCCCCTGAAATGCGAGCGGGAGCGAAGCGACACGCGGGTGAGCGAGACTGGTGGGACGGGCGCCGTCACGTCTCGACCACCCAGGTGGCCGGCTCCTCAATCTTTAACCCTCGGCCGCACATCAGTAGGAACGGGAGGTTACAACCATGCCAGAACATTCCGATCCTGAACTGCCGCCGCTACCGTACGACTACGACGCCCTCGAGCCACACATCTCCGAGCAGGTGCTCACGTGGCATCACGACACCCACCACCAGGGGTACGTCAACGGCCTCGAATCGGCCGAAGAGACGCTGGCCGAGAACCGCGAGGCCGGCGACTTCTCCTCGACTGCCGCCGCACAGGGCAACGTCACCCACAACGGCTGTGGCCACTATCTCCACACGCTGTTCTGGGAGAACATGCACCCCGACGGCGGCGGCGAACCCGACGGCGAACTCGCCGACCGCATCGAGGAGGACTTCGGCTCCTACGAGGGCTGGAAGGGCGACTTCGAGGCCGCCGCGTCCGCTGCTGGTGGGTGGGCGCTGTTGCTCTACGACCCCGTGGCCAAGCAGCTCCGCAACGTTCCGGTCGACAAGCACGACCAGGGCGCGCTCTGGGGCGCACACCCCATCCTGGCGCTTGACGTCTGGGAGCACTCCTACTACTACGACTACGGACCGGCCCGCGGGGACTTCATCGACGCCTTCTTCGAGGTCGTCAACTGGGACAAGGTCGCAGACGAGTACGCGACGGTCACCGAGCTGTTCGAGTAAGTCGCTACGACCACCGACGTTTTTTCGCGCCGTCACCCGCCCAGCACAGCGGCCGGCCACCTCGTGAGCGCCACCGGCAGGCCCGGCCCGTGCTCGCCCGACAAGCGTTTACCTTCGCTCCCGTTGATCGGGGGCTATGGGCGCAGACCGACAGCAGCCGACCGTCCGCCCGGCGGACCCGCCGGGAGACGCCGCGGCGCACGCGCGGGAGACGGGACAGACTGTCGCCGAGTACGTCGACCTCGCGGCCGACCTCGACGAGGCCGTCACTGGCGACGTCCGATTCGACGAGTACGCGCAGGTCCTCTACGCCACCGACGGCAGCATCTACCAGGCCAGACCGGCTGGGGTGGTCTTCCCGCGGGACATCGCGGACGTGCGGGCAGCCGTCGAAGTCGCCGCCGGCCACGACGTGCCGGTGATCCCCCGCGGCGCCGGCTCCTCGCTCGCCGGTCAGGCCGTCGGCCCGGGCTGTGTCGTCCTCGACATGTCCCGGCACATGGACGGCCTGCTCTCGGTCGACCCCGATGAGCAGACGGCGACGGTCCAGCCCGGCATCGTCCAGGACGACCTGGACGCCCAGCTCGCCGCGCACGGGCTGAAATTCGCCCCCGACCCGGCCTCCTCGAACCGCGCGACGGTCGGCGGCTCGATCGGCAACAACTCCACCGGCGCCCACTCGGTCCGGTACGGGATCACCGACGCCTACACCGAGGCGGTGAAGGCGGTCCTGCCAGACGGCTCGCTGCTCCACGCCCGCGAGGTCGTCCTCGACTCCGAGGAGTACGAGGCCATCGTCTCGAAGGACGACCGCGAGGCCGAGGTCTACGAGACGGTCCGGGCACTCGTCGACGAACACGAGGCCGAGATCGCCGAGCGGTATCCCGACCTCAAGCGCCGGGTCAGCGGCTACAACCTCGACCGGGTCATCTACGAGAACGACGCGGGCGAGCAGGTGATCAACCTCGCGAAACTCTACGTGGGCGCGGAGGGGACCCTCGGGGTGGTCGTCGAGGCGACGCTCGGGCTCGTCACGGTGCCCGAGGAGACCGCGCTGGCGCTGTACTGCTTCGAGGACCTGGTCGACGCCATGGAGGCGGTCCCCGAAGCGCTCGATTTCGAGGTGAGCGCGGTCGAACTGATGGACGACGAGGTGTTCCGCCTCGCGGCTGCCTCGGACGGCTACGCGGAGTACGTCGAGCCGATCCCCGAGGGGACCGAGGCGGCGCTCATGCTCGAGTTCGACTCGGAGCTCCACGACGACTTCGAGGCGGCCATCGCGGCCACCAACGACCACTTCGTCGCCGAGGGCGCGGCCTTCGAGGTGGTCGAGGCCTACACCGACGCCGACCAGGCCGACATCTGGGAGCTCCGGAAGGCCGCCATTCCGCTCTTGATGAGCCTGGAGGGCGACCCCAAGCCCTACCCGTTCATCGAGGACGCCACGGTCCCGCCCGAGGAACTGGCGGAGTACGTCGGGGAGTTCGAGGCGGTGCTCGAGGACCACGACACCTCCGCCGCGTACTTCGCCCACGCCGGCAGCGGCACGCTGCACATCCGGCCGATCCTCAACCTCAAAAGCGGCGAGGATATCGAGAAGATGCGCTCGATCGCCGACGACGTGACCGACCTCGTCCTGGCCCACCACGGCGCCTTCTCCGGCGAGCACGGCGACGGCATGGCCCGCACGGAGTTCAACCCCAAGATGTACGGGGAGGACCTCTGGGGAGCGTTCAAGCAGGTCAAGACCGTTGTCGACCCCGACTGGCTGATGCACCCGGGCAACGTCGTCTACCGCGACGGCCCCGACGACGTCGGCCCGGACGGCGACCGCGGCGTGGGCGCGGACATGCGCGAGCACCTCCGCTACGGCCCGGAGTACCAGTCACTCGAGCCCCAGACGGCCCTCGATTTCGAGGACGAGGGCGGCTTCTCCCATCTCGTCGAGCTCTGCAACGGCTGTGGTACCTGCCGGCAGACCGACTCGAACACGATGTGTCCGACCTTCCGAGCCTCCCGCGAGGAGATCCAGGCCACCCGCGGCCGGGCGAACATCCTCCGGGCGGCCATCAGCGGTGAACTCCCGGAGGAGGAGATCTACTCCGACCGCTTCCAGGAGGAGGTGCTCGACCTCTGTGTCGGCTGCAAGGGCTGTGCGAGCGACTGTCCCACGGGTGTGGACATGGCGAAGCTGAAAGCCGAGGTCAAACACGAGTACCACCAGAAGGAGGGAACGACCCGCCGGGACCGCCTCTTTGGTAACGTCGACCGCGTCAGCCGGCTCGGCAGCGCGCTCGCGCCCGTCTCCAACTGGGCCCAGAAGCTCCCCGGGGCGGACCTCATCGGCCAGAAGCTGTTCGGGGTCGCGCCCGAACGGGACCTGCCGACCTTCCACCGGGAGACGCTTGTCGACTGGTTCCAGGCACGGGGCCCCGCGGTTCCGGAGGCCGAGGCCCGCGACCGCGTGCTCCTGTTCCCCGACACCTACACCAACTACAGCTACCCCGAGCCCGGCAAGGCGGCCGTCGAGGTGCTCGAGGCCGCCGGGGTCCACGTCGAGGTGCTCGACCCCGACGACGTCGCGCCCAGCGGCCGGGCCGCCTTTTCGATGGGACTGCTCGACGAGGCCGGGGAGCGCGCCCGGACGAACGTCGACGCGCTCGCCGACCGTGTCGCGGCGGGCTGGTCGGTACTCTTCGTCGAGCCCTCCGACGCCGTGATGTTCCAGGACGAGTACCTCGACATGCTCGACGGCGAGTCCGTCGAGGCGGTCGCGGGGAGCGCGTACGGGGTCTGTGAGTACCTCCACACCCACCGCGTCCACGACCACCTCGACGCCGACGCGCCCGCGGAGACACTCACCTACCACGGCCACTGCAACCAGAAGGCGCTCAACCGGGACCACCACGCCGCCGCCGCGCTGCGCCGGGTCGGCTACGAGGTCGACGAACTCGACTCCGGCTGCTGTGGGATGGCCGGCTCCTTCGGCTACGAGGCCGAACACTACGACCTCTCGAAGGCGATCGGCCGGATCCTCTTCGAGAAAGTCGACGAGAGCTCCGGTGAGACGGTCGTCGCCCCCGGCGCGTCCTGTCGCACCCAGCTCGGCGACCGGGAGGGCGGCGAGCGCCCGCCCCACCCCGTCGAAAAGGTCCGCGAGGCGCTCGACTGACTGCTGACTACTCCTCCAGCGGCTCG
>JAZKSZ010000054.1:0-12111 GCA_036625795.1 Haloarculaceae archaeon | reverse complement strand
CGAAAGCTTGGGTTTATCCCTGCGGGTCACCAGGTGAGGGACATGCAAGGGAATCTGCCGCCGGAAGCACAAGAGAAACTCGAGGAGCTCCAGGACCTCCAGGAGACGGCCCAGCAGGTCGCCGCCCAGAAACAGCAGGCCGAGACCACCCTCGAGGAATCCGAGACGGCCCTCGAGGAGCTCGAGAACGTCGACGAGGACGCCACCATGTACCGCGAGGTCGGCGAACTCCTCGTCAAGACGAACTACGCGGAGGCGAAAGAGGACCTGGAGGAGAAAGTCGAGAGCCTCCAGGTCCGCGTCGAGACCCTCGAAAAGCAGGAGGAACGCGTCCAGACCCAGTTCGAGGAGCTCCAGGAGGAACTCCAGCAGATGCTCGGCGGTGCCGGCGGCGGCGGGCTCGGCCCGGCCGGCGGCGCGTAACCCCGACTGCGGGTCCCCAGCCAAGTTCTCCGCTCTCATTACGATGACCGACAACCCCGACGACGGCACGGACGACCCGAGCGACGACGAGGTCGTCCGGGCCGCCGCGCAGGCTGCCGAGGACGTCGTCTTCTCGCGGTACGACCGCGCGGCGGTGCGGGACCTGGACGTGACCGTCAGCTTCGAGGACGGAATTCTCGAGGTGGACGTCTACCTCGACGCCGAGGGCGGCGACCCGGACCAGGTTGCCGACGACGCCGCGCTGGCCGCACGCGGGGCTGCCGACGACCTGTTGCTGTAGCCAGTCCCGGCATCGCTCCCTGCCGGTCTCGCTGCGGTTCTACCCGGCCTGTCCGGGCTGCTCACTCGTCGAGCCGGTTGCTCGCCAGACCGGTCCGGAGGGCCAGGTAGGTCAGAATCGAGACGAAGGCGATCGGGGGGAAGATCAGAAAACCCCACAGCGGCTTGAGCCCCCAGCCCAGCAGCAGGACGAGGTTGATGACCCCGAGCGCCAGGAACGGGAGCGCCCACAGCACCGCCTGCTTGCGGGTGATCGGGTACCCGTCCTCGTTCTCGGTGGCCGTCGCCATACACCGATTTCGGCGCGCAGGCAAAAAAGCGCCGCGCTTGCCCGACGTGTGGGTAGGGGTTCGGAACCGCTCAGCAGGGGACTGCATCTCCGTCAGGAAGGGAGCCGAAGCTGTGTCAGTAACGAACCGAAGCCGTGTCAGGAAAAAACCGAAGCCGTGTCAGTGGAGGGCCGAAACGCCGTCAACGGGAGTTCGACCGCGGCGCGTCGGGGCTGTCACGCGGGCGTCCCGTCGGGCTGGGCGGTCTCCTCGCCGGCGCCGTCGGGCATTTCACTGGCGTTCTCGCCGTCCATCCCGTCGTCACCGCCGGTCTCGCCGGGCGTGACCTCGCTGATCGCCGACCCGAGGTCGTCGACGGCGCCACTCAGGTAGTCGTTGATGGTCTGGTGGAGTTCACTCACGAAGTCGGGCGCGGCTCCGGGCATGTCCGCGGGCGGGCCCCGCTCGCCGGCGGCGTCACTGGCTGCGTCGGGGCCGCCGGCCTCGCGCTCGTCGTCCGCGGCGGCTTCGTCGTCCTGTGCCTGCGCGGCCGCTTGCTCGGCCTCGGCGTCGGCAGTCTGGTTGTCCGCACGGTCCGGCGCGTCCACAGGCGCGTTGCCCGGCATGGCCGCGGCCGCCCCGGTGGCGACCACGAGCAGCGCGAGCAGCGCGCCGAGGGTCTTGGTTGGTGCCATTGCACTCGCCACTCGCCCCCGGAGGGGTATGAAGGGGGCAAGCGCTCAAGCCGCCTGCAGCCGGTTTTCGGACGGTTAACCCGGATTTGGCCGCGATCAACGCCGATCAACCGGTGTCGTCAGTGCCGGGACTCGTGGACGCCGGGTTCCCGGGCGTTCCGCGCCAGCGGCGGGCCCGGGCGCGCGCTGGCCGGGGGAGTCCGGCAGTGAAACAGGTGGCAGAGCCCGGCCGGGAGGACCGGGGCGGATAGCCTTTTGACCCCTCGTGCCCTTGACCGAGTCATGGAACATGAGGCCACAGTCGAGGGCGTCGGCGTCGGCGTCAGCGACGAGGGACCCGGCGCGCCGGTCGTCCTCCTGGAGGCCCGCGGGGAGCTGGTCCCGATCTTCATCAGCTCCGACCAGGCCCAGTCGATGCAGCTCGCCCTGGAGGGAGAACCGTTCGAGCGGCCGCTGACCCACGACCTGTTCGTCGAGATGGTCGCGGAGTTCGGAGCGGCCATCGACCGCGTCCGGATCGACGACCTCGCCGACGGTACCTTCTACGCGAAGGTCGACGCCGAGCAGTACGCCGGCGGCGAGCGCAAGCAGGCGGTCTTCGACGCCCGCCCCTCCGACGGGATCGCGCTCGCCTTGCGGGTCGACTGCCCGATCATCGTCTCCGACGAGGTGGTCGACGAGGCCGGCCGCTCGCCCGAGGAGTTCGAGACCGACGACGACTCCGGCACGGGCGCGGGGCTCGGCGGGGAGGGCAGCGGCTTCGGCGGCCGATAGATGTACGACGGGCTCCTGCTCGACCACGACGGCGTCGTCGTCTCGCTGGGCGACGAGACGGCGCTGCGCCGGGCCGCCCGCGGCGCGCTGCTCGACGCCGGCGTCCCCGAGCCCGACGAGTCGGCCGTCGACACGCTCGCCATCGCCGTCTCCGACGAGGAACTCGCCGGGCTGAGCCGCCAGCACGACCTCCCCGCCGAACGACTGTGGCGCCACCGCGACGACCGCGTCCGCGAGGCGCTGCTCGCCGAGACCACTGCCGGCCGGAAGGCCCCCTACGACGACACCCCCAGGCTACGCGAACTCGACGTCCCGATGGGGATCGTCAGCAACAACCAGGCTCGGATCGTCGAGTCCGTGCTCGACCACTACGACCTCCGGGACCTGTTCGGGACCGTCCGGGCCCGCGCGCCGACGCGGGAGAGCCTCTCCCGGAAGAAACCCCGCCCGACCTACCTGGAGGCGGCGATGGCCGACCTGGGCCTGGAGAACCCCCTCTACGTCGGCGACAGCGAGAGCGACGTCGAGGCCGGCCGGCGCGCCGGCGTCGACACCGCCTTCCTCCGGCGGCCCCACAACGAAGACCGGGCCCTCGCGGAGACGCCGACCTACGAGGTCCGCGGGCTGGACGAGGTGGTCGCACTGGTCGCCGCGTCGGGCTGACACGCGGCCTGTCCCAGTTGCCCCGGCACACCCGCCCGAGTGGCGGTTGGTTCGGGCGGGGATCGGGCTGAGCGGCGGTCGGGTCGGACGGCAGCCGGTCGGGACGCCCGGCAGCGTTTTGCCGCCGCCGGCCCTACCCGGGGTGTGTCCACCGTCGACGACATCGAGGCAGTTCTGTTCGACCTGGACGGGACGGTGTGCCGGCGCACCCAGGACGTCGCCGCGCTCTACGACCGGGCCTTCGAACGGGCGGGCGTCGAGCCCTTCGGCGAGCCCGCAGCGCTGTGGCCGCTGCTCGATGGCCCACCGGACCCCGACGACCAGGTCGGTCACCTCGCAGCCGGATTTACCCGCCTGGCTGCCAGACACGGCCGCCGCGTCGACGCCGTCGCGCTCGCCGAGGCGTTCATCGCGGGCGTCGACAACGCGCAGGTCGAGTTCGCCGACGGCGCCGAGCGGGCGCTGGAGTGGGCTGACGCACGCGGGCCGGCGGGCCTGCTGACGAACGGCCCCAGCAGCCGACAGCGACCGAAGGTCGAGGCACTCACGCTCGACGACCGCCTGAACCCGATCGTCTACGCTGGCGACTTGCCCCGCCGGAAGCCACACACCGACCCCTTCGAGCGCGCGCTCGCCGAGCTTGGAACGGCGGCCGAGCGGACGCTGTACGTCGGCGACTCGCTAGCCCACGACGTGGCGGGCGCGCACAACGCCGGCCTCCCGGTCGCCTGGGTCGACGACGGCGACGGCCCGGGCGAGTACCGTCCCGACCTCGTCCTCGAGTCGGTCGGCGACCTGCCGGACGGGCTCGGGTGACACCCGCGGGACAGGACAGCGTCCCGAAACGGAGGCGAGTCGGCCCCGGAAGGGGTCACAGTGCCAGGAAACCCGTGAGCAGCCAGCCGACTCCGACGATGACCGAGGCTGTCGACGTGGCCCTGGTCGGTTCGACCGGCGGATTCCGGAAGAGGATCTCGTACAGAAAGACCGTCGAGAGGAGGCTCCCGCCAGCCAGCCCCTGATTGAGAGCTATCGCTGGATGGAGGCTCGCTGCCGCGCCGGCGACCAGGGCCGCGACGATCGCGACGAGGAGCTGGTCGTAGTAGTCGACCATCGCTCGGTTGGGATTTCAGTCTCCGTGGCTAAATGCCCCGCGTCGGTTCTCACGACCTCGGAACGCCCCGCCCGGCGGTGTGCGTGTTGCCGCGTACGCACCCTCCCGGCGCCACCGTTTTCCCCGCGCGTCCCCCTCCCACGGAACGGAGTCGACATGGCAGACGACGGCGACACACCACGCGACGACGAGGTCACGGCAGCCGCCGACGCGCCCGCGTTCCGCGCCGCGCTGGAGGTGGCCTGTCCGGGCCGGGAGCCGGCCACAGTCGAGCACCTCGGGCGGGGTAACCGCAAGCTGACGCGGCTGGTCAGCTTCGAGAGCGGCGGGTCGGTCGTCGTCCAGCTCGCGCCGACCGGCGACCGGGCGGTTGCAGGGGCCGGCGGCCGGACGGGGCTCCGGGCCGAAGCGCTCGTGCTCCGCGCGGTCCGCGAGCGGACCGACGTCCCCGTCCCGGCCGTCCTCGCCGACGGGACCGTCGACGGAACGGACTACCTCGTCACCGAACGGGCCGACGGCGAGGACCTCCACGAGCACTTCGCGGGGCTCGACGGCGACGCCCAGCGGCGCCTCGCCCGGACGTTCGGCCGGCACCTCGGCGCCGTCCACGACGCCTTCTCCTTCGAGGGGTACGGTCCGCTGGACGCCGTGGACGGGACCCTGGAGCCGCGCGAGGCCGCGTGGGAGGAGTGGTTCGTCTCCTACGGCCGGGCGGCAGTCGGGCGGCTGCCGCCGGCGTTCGACGACCTCCGCGACGGGCTGGAGGAACTGTTGGCGGCCCTACCCCTCGACCCGGACCCGCCCGCCACGCTGTTTCCCTGGGACTTCCGGCCCGGGAACGCGCTGTTCCACGAGGGGGAACTCACGGCGGTACTGGACTGGGAGCGGCCGCTTTCGGCCGCGCCCGCGCTGTCGGTCGCGAAGGCCGAGTACCTCGTCGCGGACTGGTACGTCGACGACCCGGCGCCGCTCCGGGCGGCGTTCCGGGCGGGGTACGGGAGCCTGCGGCCCGTTCCCGACATCCGACCGGGGCACCGCGCCGTCGCGGTCGCGGCGAGTGCCGTCGATACCGCCGGCGTCGTCACCCGACCCTCGTTCCCCGAGCGCGACCGCGAGGGGGCGGTCACCTTCCACCGGCGGGTGCTGGAGCGGGTGCTCGACGGAACACCCGACTGAGTCGACGAACTCCGGCGACTGTCGGTCAGTCCGAAGTGGGTTGCTTCTTTAGACCCCCCGGGTGTATGTGGTCGTATGCCAGAGGAGTACGGCCGCGACATGGTACTGCCGCTGAATTCCTACGACGACATCGAGGACGCCGTCGACATGGTCCAGTTCGCCGAGGACCTGGGTTACGGCTACGTCGCGATGGGCGAGACCTCCGGGCGGTCGGTCCCGATCGTCATGGGCCTCCTCGCCGACCGCACCGAGGAGATCGGGATCACGGACGACGTGCTCTCGCCGTACAGCCGGACACCCTCGACGCTCGGGATGACGGCAGCAACCCTCCAGGAACTGAGCGACGGCCGCTTCCGGCTCCGGCTGGGAGCGTCCTCGCCGGCCCTGGCCGAGCGGTGGCACGGCGTCGACTTCGAGCGTCCGCTCCGGCACGTCCGGGAGGCCGTCGAGATCGTCCGACAGGTCCAGTCCGGCGAGCGCCTGGACTACGACGGTGACTTTTTTTCGCCGGGGGGGATGGCCTTCGAGGGAGTTCTGCCCGAGGAGCCCGCCCCCGTCGATGTGGCCGCGCTCGGCCCGAAATCCGTCGAGATGGCCGGCCGCTTCGCCGACGGCTGGGTCCCCCAGCTGTTGACTGTCGGGGCCATGGAGGAGCGCATGGACGACCTCAGGCGGGGGGCCGAGCTGGGCGACCGCTCCATCGACGACGTCCGCGTCTCGCTGAACTTCCGGTGTGGCGCCCTCGAGGACGGCGAGCTGGCCCGCCAGTACGCCCGCCAGCACGTCGCCTTCATGGTCGCGCTGTACGGCCCCTACTACCGGAAGGCCATCGCCGACGCCGGCTGGGAGGAGGTCACCGAGGAGGTCAGGGCGCGCTGGCAAGACGGCGACCGCGAGGGGGCCTACGAGGCCGTCCCCGGGGAACTGCTCGACGAACTCGTCGCCGCGGGCACCCCGGAGGAGGCCCGCCGGCAGGTCGAGCGCTTCGAGGCCATCGACGGCCTCGATACGGTCCAGGTGAGCTTCTTCGGCCCCATGGACGAGGCCGAGCGCCGGGAGACGCTGGAACACCTCGCGCCCGAGTAACGCGACGCGACAGTCGCTTGCCGCGACGACCGCGCCGGCAGCGTCGACCGGCGGCCAACACCACGATTTATCATTAACGACTCCTGACGGGGACCATGGACACACTCGACACGCCGGTCCGCGAGGTGATGACCGGCAGCGTGCGGACCGTCGACGGGGAGGTGTCGGCCGCGGAGGTCGCGGAGGTCCTCGTCTCGGAAGGGATCGGTTCGGTAGTGGTGTCGGGAGACAGCGCGGAGGCTGCGGGCATCGTGACAAAAACGGACATCGTCGACGGGGTCCGGGACGGGATGGACCCGGAGACGACACCCGTGTCCGCGCTCATGTCGAGCCCGCCAGTCACCGTCAGTGCCGGGGCAACCCTCCAGACCGCGGTCGACCGGATGGCAGCCAACGGGCTCAAGCGGTTGCTCGTCGAGGACGGCGGGGACGTGACAGGGATCGTCACGACCACCGACGTAGTGGCGGACCTGTCCCCCGACCTCGACGCCATCGTCGGGATGTTCGCGGAGTGACTCAACGCAGCCCGTCGGCCATCGCCTCGATGTGGTCGTTGTCGTGGGTGACGAACACCTCGGCGTTCTCCCGGCGGGCCAGCGCCTTGACCTCCCGCAGGGACTCGATGGACTGCTGGAGGTCCCAGTTGAAGGAGGCGAGATGCTCGCGCTCGTAGCCGCTCCCCTGGTGGGCGATGTCCGCGCCGAGGACGACCGTTCCGGCCTCGGGGAGTTCGAGCACCACCGACTGGTGGCCGGGGGTGTGTCCCGGCGTGGGGACGGTCCGGACGCTGCCGTCACCGAAGACGTCGTAGCTCCCCTCCAGGGGCGTCACGTCGTACGCGTCGGAGCGGAGCACGTCGAAATCACCTTCCAGGTAGAACACTTCCTGGACCGGTACCGGCCAGTGGGCGTACCGGAGTTCTTCCTTCTGGACCAGCACCTCCGCGTCCGGGAAGGTGTCGATGTGGCCCGCGTGGTCGGAGTGGAGGTGGGTCATCACGACGTAGTCGACCTCCTCGGGGGCGTACCCCGCGTCCTCCAGCTGGGCGCGCGGGTGCATGTCCGGGCCGTACTCGATGGCCGGGAGAAACGCCTCCATGAAGTCGGCGCCGTGGGCGCCGTAGCCCGCCGGGTCGTCGAGCATGTCGTGGCTCAACCCCGTGTCGACCACGACCAGCCCCTCCGGGTGGTCGACGAGGTAGAACGGACAGACCGCGGTGTACGCCTCGCCGGGGTCGGTCAGCTGTACGAGGAAGCTGTTGTCCAGGTCCCACTCCGCCGTGTTGAACTCGTAGACCTCGTTTGCGGTCGTCATGCGATACCCTCGCATGGGCCCGTGGGCTCCTAAAGCTACCTCCGGGCCACCGGGCGAAGAGTTATCCCGGTCCCGGGAGCACCGGGGGACGCCATGCAAGATATCGACAACATCGCCGTCGTCGGCGGCGGGGTCATGGGCAGCGGCATCGGACAGGTGTTCCTCCAGAACGGCTACACCGTCTCGATCCGCGACATCGACGGGGACATCCTCGACGAGGCCGAGGAGCGCATCGAGAGCGGCAACTACGGGCTCGACCGGGCCGTCGAGGGCGGCTACCTCACGGAGGCAGAACGCGAGGACGCACTGGACCGGCTGACGCTGACGACGGACCTCGAGGAAGCCGTCGAAGACGCGGATCTTCTGGTCGAGGCGGTCACCGAGGACCTCTCGCTGAAGGGGCGGGTCTTCCAGGAGATCGACGAGGCGACCGGGGAGATCCCGCTGTACTCGAACACCAGCGGCTTCTCGGTAACCAGCATCGCCAACGCCGTCTCCGACCCCTCGCGGGTGGCCGTCGCCCACTTCTTCAATCCGGCGCCGGTCATGCCGCTGGTCGAGGTCGTCAGATCCGAGCAGACCGACCAGGAGGTGGTGGACCTGATGGAGGACCTCTGCGAGGAGGTCGGCAAGGAGCCGATCGTCATCGACGACGCCCCCGGCGAGTACGGCTTCGTCGCCAACCGGTGTTACGCGGCCATGCGCGAGGAGGCCCAGAAGGTCGTCGACGAGGGGGTCGCCACGGAGGAGCAGGTCGACACCGCGATGGAGGAGGGGTACAACCTCCCCGTCGGCCCGTTCTCGCTGGCCGGCCTCGGCGAGGAATGGGACTGACGGACGGAGAGCCAGCGAGCGAACGTCTACGACCGAGTGCGGGCGCGTGAATCCGGCCGCGGGACCGGGAGACTTTTTTCGTCGTGGTGCGTTCAGCCGAGTCGGACCCCCGAGTGACACGGTTCAGATCGGTCGCGCTCCTGAAAGACCGGGAGTTCGCGGCGCTGGCCGGGACGGCCTTCGCGCGCAGCCAGGCGTACTCGACGATCCTCATCGCCCTTGCGCTGTACGCCGACGTCTTCGAGACCACCGGGTTCGTCGAGGGACTGTTCGGCGCCGGGTTCGCGCTCGTCCAGTTGCTGATCGTACTCCCGCTGGGCCGGAAGGTCGACACCGGCAACGCCAAGCGGTGGCTGCTCGCCGGCTTTCTCGTCAACATCGTCGTCTTCGTCGGCTTCATTTTCGTGCAAAACGCCGTCCACGTGGTCCTGATCCGGATGGTCCAGGGGCTGGGCGCGAGCATCCTCTGGATCACCGGTGCGACCGTCGTCGGGGAGATCAGCCCCGACGAGGGCCAGGGGCTGTGGCTGGGCTCGTACAACCAGGTCGCCTCCTTCTCCTCGATGGCCGGTGACCTGCTGGGGGGATACCTGCTGTACGCCTACGGCTTCACCTTGCCCTACCTCGTCCTGACCGGGATCACCATCGCCTCCTTCGTCCTCGTGCTCGTCGCGCTCCGGGACAACCCCGGCGGCCAGAAGGACCCCGAGGAGTCCGGCGGCGTCGAGACCTTCCGCTCGCTTTTGCGCCTGCCGATGCTGCGGGCGCTTGTGGGCTTTCGCTTCGCCTTCAGCTTCGGGAAGATGGCGGTCATCATCTTCCTGCCCATCTACGCCCGCACGACATTCGGGATCTCCGCCTTCGCAATCGGGTGGATCCTCGCCGGCGGGAAGCTCGTCAAGGGGCTGCTCCAGGGGTTCGTCGGGAATCTGACCGACAGGTACGGCCGGAAACACCACTTCGTCGCCGCCGGCGCGCTCCTCTATGGGCTCGGCGTCGCGGCGATCCCGCTTGCCGGCTACGCCGAGGGGGCGCTCCCGTCGGTGACCGTCAGCGTGCTCGGGGACACCCAGGTGCTCGGCGGGGCCTTCTTCGCGCTCTTCGGTGCGTACTCGATACTGGGGGTGGCGGACTCGATCCGCCTGCCGGCGAGCATGTCACTGTTCGTCGACGAGGGCTCGGAGTACGACTCCGTCGCGAGCGCGATGTCGCTGCGCTCTATCTCCTGGAAGGTGGGGCAGATCGCCGGGCCCGTCGCCGTCGGCGTGACCATCGACTTCCTCGACCCGACCGCCGGGTTCCTGCTCGCGGCGGCGTTCATCGGGGTCGCGACCGCCGCCTTCACCGTCACCGCCCGCCGGGCCCACGCCGCCCAGCCGGTCGACCCTCCCGTCCCCGATACATCCGACGACTGAGCGCGTCGGTCGCCCGGCGTGTCGCGGTCGGACTGGCCCACGTCCCAAAGCGTTGTGTCCCGCGGGACCACACCGCCGGGTATGGACTGGGACGAGCGTTTCCGCCGCGGCGAGTATCCACAGGACCCCGACCCCTCACCGCTGCTCCGGGCGTACGTCGATGACTTCCCCGACGGCCGGGCGCTGGACGTCGCCACGGGCACCGGCCGGAACGCCGTCTTCCTCGCGGAGGCCGGCTACGAGGTCGACGCCCTGGACCGGTCCCGCGAGGGGCTGCGGGTCACCCGGGAGAACGCCCGCGAGCGCGGCGTCGCGGACCGCCTCTCGCTGGTCCAGACCGACGTCCCGTCCCACGAGTTCCCGACCGAGCGCTACGCCGTCGTCACGGTCAGTTTCTATCGTGCGGTCGACCGCTTCCCGGACATCAAGGAGGCCCTGGTCCCCGGGGGATATCTCTTCGTCGAGCACCACCTCCGGTCGACCGACGACACGCCCTCCGGCCCGAGCACGGACCGCTACCGCTTCGCGGCCAACGAACTCCTGCACGCCTGCCTGGACCTCACGGTGCTGTACTACGACGAGACGACCGAGGAGCGCCCCGGGGACCGCCGTCGAGCCAGCGCACGGGTCCTCGCCCGCAAGTCGACGGGCACTGCCCAGTCGTATCCGCCGCGGCGCCAGTACGACGGCTGACCCGTCGGACGGCTGCATCCGGGGAAGGTGTTTATTACCCCCGGTCGAACCTGCCGTCGATGAACGGCAGCCGTCTCCGGAGCCAGGGCAAGCGACTGACTGTCTGGCTCGTCGCCGCCGCCGTGGTCGCCCTGGCGGTCGCGCTAGTCTACTTCGGGACGCCGCTCCGGGGCACCGACGCCGGCATCGCGGCCGTCGAGGCGAACCCCGACGTGACGGTCACGACGGAGGGGGAGACCTACGTTCTCGAACCCGCCGGCGGGAACGCGACCGCGGGGCTGGTGTTCTACCCCGGCGGGCGCGTCCACCCCGACGCGTACGTCGCCTCACTGGCCCCGCTGGCTGCCGAGGCCAACGTGACCGTCGTCGTCCCGAAGATGCCGCTGAATCTCGCGGTGCTGGATGGTGGCGCAGCCTCGCGGTACGTCGTCCCCCCTGACTCGGCTGTGGACCCGGACGTCGACACCTGGTACGTCGGCGGACACTCGCTGGGCGGGGTGATGGCCTGCCGGTACGCCCGGGCAAACCCCGACCGCGTCGACGGGGTGGTTCTCTTCGCCTCCTACTGCGACCGCGACATCTCCGGAACGGGGCTCGCGGCGCTGAGCGTGGTCGGCAGCGCCGACACCGTCCTGAACCGCGAGGCCTACCGCGGGGCGCTCGCCAATCTCCCCGCGGACGCCACGACGCGGACTCTGCCCCTGAACCACAGCCAGTTCGGCGGCTACCGGGGCCAGCCCGGCGACGAGCCCAACGGGCTCTCCTACGCCGTTGCCCACCGACGGCTGGCCGAGGCGGTCGTCCCCTGGCTGCGCGCCCGGAGGTGAGCATCCCGCCCGCTTCCTGCCGGCTCCGCACCACTCTTTTGGGGCCGGTCCCCGAGAGCGAGGCATGGACTGGATCGGCGAGACGTTCACGAGCGAGGCCGGCTGGAACCACCTGGAGCGGCTGGTCGACATCGGGAACCGGATGGCGGGAAGCGAGGGCGAGCGCCGCGCTGCCGAGGCCACCCGCGACGCGCTGGCGGCGGTCGGGGCGCGGAACGCCCGCCTCGAGGCGTTCGACATCCAGGGGTGGGCCCGGGGCTCCTCGGCCGTCCACGCCGGCGAAACGAGCCAGGAGAGCATCGCGCTCCCCCGCAGCCCGTCGGGGACGGCGACCGGGGAGTTCGTCGACCTGGGTTACGGGCTGCCCGACGATTTCGAGCGCGACCTGGAGGGCGACGTCGTGATGGCCGCGAGCAACGTCCCCGACTGGTACGACCGCTTTCTCCACCGCCGCGAGAAGTACTACCACGCCGTCGAGGCCGGCGCCGCGGCCTTCGTCTTCCGCAACCACGTCGAGGGCTGTCTCGC
>JAZKSZ010000053.1:0-12152 GCA_036625795.1 Haloarculaceae archaeon | reverse complement strand
TTCGCGGGCGTCTACGCCCAGATGGCCAGCGCCTATCTCGACCGCTACGAGGACGCCGACCCCGACCACCTCTCGATGGCTGCGGTCAAGAACCACGAAAACGGCGCGAAGAACCCCCACGCCCACCTCGGCTTCGAGTGCTCGATGGACCAGGCCGTGGGCGCACCGGTCGTCGCCGACCCGCTCAATCTCTACCACTGCTGTCCGACCTCCGACGGCGCCAGCGCCGCCCTGGTCGCCAGCGAGGACGTCGTCGGGGAGTACACGGACGACCCCGTGCGCATCGCGGGCGTGGGCGCAGCCAGCGACCGGGTGGGGCTGTTCCAGCGCGACGACTACACCGCGGTCGAGGCCTCCACGCGGGCAGGGGAGGCCGCCTACGAGATGGCCGGGGTCGGCCCCGAGGACCTGGACTTCGCGGAGGTCCACGACTGCTTCGCCATCGCCGAGCTGCTGGCCTACGAGGACCTGGGATTCTGTGGCCGCGGCGAGGCGCCCTACTTGCTGGAGGACGGCGAAACCGACCTGGACGGTGACCTGCCGGTCAACGCCTCCGGCGGGCTCAAGTCGAAGGGCCACCCCATCGGCGCGACCGGTGCCGGCCAGGTCGCCGAGGCGTTCACACAGCTGACCGGACAGGCCGGCGACCGCCAGGTCGAGGACGCCACGCGCGGGCTGACCCACAACGTCGGCGGCAGCGGGGGCGCGGCCGTCGTCCACGTCTTCGAGCGCGAACGGGAGGTGGCACGATGAGTGCCGAGGAGACCCGGGTTGCGGCGCTGGGCGCCTACGCCCCGCGGTTGTACATTACCGCCGAAACTGTCGAGGGGGCGCTCGGACAGTTCTCGGCGTCGGGCGTCGAGCGCAAGGCGGTGCCCGAGGCAGACGAGGACCCCCTCACGATGGCCGTCGAGGCCGCCCGGCGGGCGCTCGACGCGGGGGGATACGACGGGAGCAACCTGGCCTACCTCGCCTTCGCGACCACGACCCCGCCGATGGAGGAGGAGGACCTGACCGCGCGGCTGGCGAGCGCCCTCGGTGCGCGCGCGGACGCCGCCACCCGGACGCTGGCGGGCTCGACGCGAGCGGGCGCACAGGCACTGGACGCCGCCGTCGACGCCGGCCCGTGGGGGGACGTAGCCGACGGCGCAGGCGTCGGCCTCGTGGTCGCAAGCGACGCGCCGCGTGGTGCGCCCGACAGCGGGGTCGAGCAAGCAGCGGGTGCCGGCGCCGCCGCAGTCGTGCTCGGCGACGGCCCCGGACGCGTCGAGGGCCGTGGCTCCCACGTCGAGTCCTACCCGGGCACGCGGTTCCGGCCGGCGGGCGAGGCCGAGACCGACGGGCTCGGCGTCACGAACTACGACCGGCAGGCGTTCTCGGCGGCGCTTTCGGGCGCGGCCGAGGAGCTCGACACTGACGTCGACGCCGCCGCGGTCCAGTCCCCGGATGGGAAGCTCCCCTACCGGGCGACCGGCGCGCTGGGCGTCGACGCGGGGACGATCGCCGCCGGCTCGACCGTCGAGCAGCTCGGGGACACCGGGGCAGCGAGTACGCTGGTCGGGGCCGCCTCGGCCCGCGCCGATGGCGCCGAACGGGTACTCGTGGCTGCCTTCGGCGGCGGCGCGGGAGCGAACGCGCTCACCCTCGACCTCGCCGGCGTTCCGGCAGAAACTGCCCTCGAAGGAGACATCGAGCTGAGCTACGCGGAGTACCTCCGGCGCCGCGGCGAGATCACGAGCGGCGAGCCGGAGGGCGGGGGGGCCTACGTCTCGGTGCCCTCCTGGCAGCGCACCACCCCACAGCGCCACCGGCTGGTCGCCGGCCGCTGCCCGGAGTGTGGCGCGCTCAACTTTCCGCCGGAAGGCGCCTGCTCGGACTGCACCGCCCGCGTGGAGTACGAGCGCGTCCAGCTGTCCGGGACCGGAAGGGTGGAGGCGACGACGACCATCTCCCAGGGCGGCGCGCCGCCCGAGTTCGTCGAGCAGCAGGCCCGCTCGGGGCCGTTCGTGGCCGCGGTCGTCGCGCTCGACGGCCCCGACGGCGGGTCGGCGAGCATCCCCACGCAGGTGCTGACCGGCGGCAGGGACGTCGAGATAGGCGACCCCGTGGAGACGACGATCCGCCGTATTTACGAGCAGGAGGACGTCGTCCGCTACGGGTTCAAGGCACAACTGCGCGACGCGAAGCGGTAGGCCAAGCCGAACGACGCAGTCCCAAACTCTCCACGTCGGCGCGCGCTGTCGCGGCGGCTCTGCCGCGACAGCCCCGTGCGAGGGATGAGCGAACGAGGGAGCACCACGACCGAGTGAGCGGATCGGCTGGGGAGGCGTGTGGCCTGCGGTGGGCGACCGGAACGCGCGCAACACCGCGCGCTGCCAGCGGGACACACCCGAGGCCGTGTTGCGGTCCAGCCGCCGGCCGACGGGAGCGAGCGACGCACCTCACGCGAACCACAGAGGGGAACCTTTGTACCCACCGCAGGGCTAGGGGCGGCCAGCATGGAAGGGCCACTCTGGACCGAGCGCCACCAGCCCGACATCGCGGACCTGCCCCAGGAAGGGGTCCGCGAGAACCTCCGGCGGGCCGTCCAGGAGCCGATGAACCTGGTCGTCCACGGGCCGAAGGGGGCTGGCAAGACCGCCGCCGTCCGCGCGCTGGCCCGCGAGACCCACGACAACGAGGCCGACCTCATCGAGCTCAACGTCGCCGACTTCTTCGACTCCACGAAGAAGGAACTGGAGGAGGACGAGCGGTTCGGCCGCTTCATCTCCACGAAGCGGCGCCGGGAGTCCTCGAAGGCCGACCTGGTCAATCACGTCCTGAAGGAGTCGGCCAGTTACGCGCCCGTCGCCGGGGAGTACAAGACCATCCTGCTGGACAACGCCGAGGGGATGCGCGAGGACTTCCAGCAGGCGCTGCGCCGGGTGATGGAGCAGTACTACGAGGCCACGCAGTTCGTCATCGCGACCCGCCAGCCCTCCGCGCTGATCCCGCCGATCCGCTCGCGGTGTTTTCCCGTCCCGGTCCGCGCGCCCTCGCAGGCGGAGGTCGTCGGCGTCCTCGAGTCCGTCGCCGATGCGGAGGAGGCCGACTACGACGAGGACGGGCTGGCCTACGTCGCCGAGGCCGCGGAGGGCGACCTCCGGCGGGCGGTTCTGGACGCCCAGACGACCTACGAGCAGGAAGGGGAGATAACGATGCAGGCAGCATACGAGACGCTGCAGTCCGTCGGGGTCGACGAGCGGGTCGGCGAGATGCTCGCGGCCGCGGAGGCCGGGGAGTTCACCGATGCCCGCTCGACGCTGGACGACTTGCTGGTCGATGCGGGCTACAGCGGGAGCGAGGTGCTCGAGGACGTGCTGACGGTCGCGCGGTCGCGGTACGGCGAGTCGAAGCTGGCCCGGCTGCACCGCCTCGCCGGACAGGTCGACATGGACCTGCACGAGGGGACGAACGACCGACTACACATCAGCCACCTGCTCGCAGAGCTGGGTGACGACGTGGTCGGTCGTGAGTGAACGACCGCTTGCACGTGCGCTACTCCCTCGCAAAAGTGGGCGAACTCGCCCTCGCGGAGGTGGGCGAACTCGCAGGCGAAGGGTGAGAGTAGCCGGCCAGCACCACTAAGTCAGTGTCGCCCGAGATGAGGGGCATGCACGTCCGCCCGCTGCCGGCGGAGGAGAGGCCGCTCCGGCGCTACGTCGAGCAGCTGTGGCTACCCTACCACCGCGAACTGGAGGCGACCGTCGGAGGGCACGCCCTCGCAGAGGACGTCGACCTCGTCGCCGAGGAGGTCGCCTTCCGCCGCGAGCGGGTCGCGACGACGCCCCAGGAGGTGTCGGTGGCCGTCGACGACGGGCGGCCGGCCGAAGTGGAGGAGGTAGAGGAAGGGGAGGGCCGGTTCGTCGGCTTCGTCACGACCGACATCGACGAGGCGCCGACGGTGTTCGACCGGCCCGACCGGCTGGTCGTCGACGACATCTACGTCCGGGAGCCCTACCGCGGGACCGGGCTGGCCCGCGAACTGATGGCACACGCTGCCGACCGGGCGCGGGCGGCCGGCTGTCCGGAACTCGCACTCGACGTCGACGCCGACAATCCCCGGGCCGCCGCCTTCTACGAGAAGCTGGGGTTCGAGTCGCTCCAGCGGCGGCTGACGCTTCCGGCCGACGCGCTCTGACGGGTCCGGGAGTCGCAGCGGCGACCGCCTCACCAGTCGAACTCGGCGTGGAGCCGTCGGCCCTCCTCGTTCAGGACGGGGCCGACGACCTCGGTGTCGTCGAGGACCTCGGCGGCCCGGGGCGGCGGGTCGCTGCCGGTGAACTCCCGGAGTTCGTCGCCGCCGACGCTGTAGACCACCCGCCCCAGCCCGGCGTGGCGGATACCGCCGGCACACATCGGGCAGGGTTCGGTGCTGGTGTACATCACCGTCTCCGCGCGCGCCTCCGGGTCGAGTTCGCGGCGGGCCCGGGCCGCGAGGTCGAGTTCGGGGTGGCGGCGGACGTCGTTCTCGGTGTTGATACGGTTCGAGGCCTCCGCGACGACCGCATCATCGCGGACCAGGACGGATCCGAAGGGGCGGTCCCCGCGGTCGACGGCCGCCCGTGCGAGCGCGATGGCGCGGCGCATGTGTGACTCGTGGTCGAAGTCGTCGAACTCCATGCCCCGACTGGGGTCGGACGGCCCTTCAGGCCTCGGGCAGCGCGTACCGCGGGCCGGGCTCCTCGACGAGCCGACCCTCCGCCGCGAGGGCGGAGCAGGTCTCGCGGACGACGCTCGCGGCGACATCGATCCCGTCGCGGGCGAGCAGCCGCTGGACCCGCCCCGCGGAGACCGGTCCGTCGACGTCTGCCTCGCGGAGGACGCTGACGATGCGGTCGGGGAGGTCCTCGGGGGCGTCGGCTTCGGCCATGTCCTCGGGTTCGTCCGCGAGGTGGTTGAGTGTACCGCCGGAGAGCCAGACGGGGTCCGGGCAGCGCTCGAAGCTCATCGTTCACCCCCGTCGCGCCGGGCGGACGAACAACTGTCGACGGCCGACCTCCCCCGGTATGTCATGTATAATCATACCAAGAATTGCCGCCGGCTTAAGTCTGTCGCGGCCCCGAGTTCGGCCGCGTGAGCGCGAGGCCCGCGGCGGAGACAGGGGTGGAAGCCACCACAACCGATTTACGGGCACCCTGTCCAGGGACGTGCACACATGACAGGCCACCGGCGAGCGGGGAGGGCGCCCCGGCCCCGCGGGACGGAGTGGCGGCCCTCGCCGCGGGGGCAGCGATGAGCGACGAGCCCTTCGACCGGCGGGACCTCTCGACCGAAGAACTCCGCGAGCGGCTGCGCGAGGCAAAGCGGGCGGTCGCCGACGAGGGGCGGGAGGAGGCCATCCAGCGACAGCACGACCACGGCAAACTTACCGCGCGCGAGCGGGTCGAGTATCTCTGTGACGACGGCTCCTTCGACGAGTACGGCCGGCTCGCCGGGCCGGCGCCAACCACCCCCGAGACCCAGGACTGGGAGCGGGAGGACGCGCCGGCCGACGGCATCGTCACCGGGCTCGGCCGGGTCGACGGGCGGCCGGTCGCGGTCGCGGCCACCGACTTCACGGTCAAGGGCGGGTCGCTGGGCCACACAGGCGGCTCGAAGCTCCGGCGGGTCGGCGGGCTCGCGCTCCGGCGGGGATTCCCGCTCGTGCTCCTCCACGACGGCGGCGGCCACCGGATCCAGGAGGGGCTCGACGCCCGGCCCTACGCCTCCGGCGGGGATTTCGTCTTCCAGACGAAGCTGTCGGGGTGGGCGCCCCAGGTCTCGGCCATGATGGGGCCGGGCTTTGCCGCCCCCACGAACTACGCCGCCTCGTGTGACTTCGTCCCGATGGTCGAGGGGACGTCGACGATGGGCGTCGCCGGTCCGGCGCTGGTGAAGGCGGCGCTCGGGGTCGACCTGAGCAAGGAGGAGATCGGCGGCGCGCAGTTCCAGACCGCCGCCACCGGGATGGCCGACGCCGCCTACGAGGACGACAAGGCCTGCCTGGATGCGGTCAAGGCCTTCCTCTCCTACCTGCCGACGAACGCCAACCACGCGCCACCCGTCGACGAGGGGTGGGAGGCGCCGCCAGAGGACGCGGTCGCGGGGCTGGCCGACCTCATCCCGACGGAGACCGACCGCGGCTACGACATCTACCGCGCCATCGAGGGGGTGGTCGACCGCGACTCCTTCTTCGAGCTCAAGGCGCAGTACGCCCGCAACATCGTGACCGGGTTCGCCCGCCTGGAGGGGCAGCCCGTGGGCGTCGTCGCCAACAACCCACGGATCAAGGCCGGCACCTTCGACGTGCCCGCCTGCGACAAGGCGTCCCGCTTCATCAGCCTCTGTGACGCCTTCGGGCTCCCGCTCGTCTTCCTGATGGACGTGCCCGGCGTGCTCCCGGGTCCGGACGCCGAGCGCCAGGGGATCGCTCGCCACTCCGGGAAGGTGCTGTTCGAGGTCAACCGCGCGACCGTTCCCAAAATCAGCGTGGTGCTCCGGCGGGGCTACGGCTTCGGCTACGTGCTGATGGCCGGCGGCCGCTCGACGGACAACGAGTTGACCGTCGTCTGGCCCACCGCCGAGGTCGCCGCCATGGGGATCGAGGGGGCCGTCGACATCGTCTACCGCGACGAGGTCGAGGCCGCCGACGACCCCGAGCAGCGCCGCGAGGAACTGGTCCGGGAGTTCATCAACCGGACCGGCGCCGTCCGCGCCGTCGAGGGCTTCGGCGTCGACGCTGCCATCGACCCGGTCGAGACCCGCCGGTGGGTCGTCGACACCCTGGGCCGCTCCGGGGCGACCCACGAGGAGACGTGGCCCCCGAAGAAACACGGCATCAACCCGCTGTGAGCATGGCGGGAGACGCCCACCCAGCCGGCAGCGGAGACGACGACGGGGCAGTGAGGGCTCCCCGGGAGGGCACGGCACGAGCCGAGCAGGACGGCCTGACAGTCACCGGAAATCCGACGCCACGGGAGCTGACGGTCGTGCTGGCGGCCGTCCAGGCCGTCGGGCGCTCACCCACGGCCGCGGGCAGTTCCGGCGGACCGACCGGCACCGCTGCTCCCGGAGGGGAAGCGGACTCCGGAAGTACGGACGCGGCAGACGACGGCACGGGCCGGGTGGATGTGGAACGCCCGGACAGCCGTGAGCGGATCGCCCACGAGCGGCGGTGTCCAGTCTGCCGGGAGCGGTACGACTCGACGCGGCCGCTGGACGGGGCGACGAGCGTCCGGACCGCAAAGCGGGGGGCGTCGACAGTCTGCGTCGACCCCGGGTCGAAGCGGGTGTACGTCCACTCGCCCCCGCCGGGGTGAGCGGTGACGCCCCTCGGCAGCGGAGCGTCGAACGCGGCGTCAGGCCGAGCGGATCTCGAGGAAGGCGGCGAAGTCCTCGGTGGAGATGACGCCGACCGGCTCGCCGTCGCGCTCGACGATGGCGACCCCCTCCCCCTCGTTGAGCCGTGCCAGGGCGTCGAAGGCGTCGGTATCGGCGTCGAGCCGGGGGAGGTCGGTGTCGACTAACGCGTCGATGGTCGTCCCGTAGTCGTCGGGGTCGATATCGCGGAGGCCAGCGGCGGTGACCGCGCCGACGACGCGGCCGCCGTCGGTGACGGGGAGGTTGGTCCGGCGCTCGCGCATCAGCCGGCGGACGGTGTCGCCGACGGTGGCGTCCCGGCTGACTGTCCCCTCGTCGCCGACGAGGTCGCCGACGGTGAGTCCGTCGAGCAGTTCGCCGAGCGCGACCATCCGGGACTCGCCGGACGCGGCCCCGTACAGGAAGAAGGCGAGCAGCAGAAAGAGGGGGCTGAAGGCGAGGACGCCAAAGAGCGCGAAGAGGACCGCAAACCCCTTGCCGACGCCGGCGGCGGTCCGGGTCGCGCTCGCGTAACTCCGCGAGCGGGTCAAAAGCGCCCGGAGGACGCGCCCGCCGTCCATCGGGAACGCGGGCAGGAGGTTGAAGACGGTGAGCACGAGGTTCGTGATGCCGAGCCAGCCGACGACGAACACCACGACGGGAAGCGATGACGGGACCGCGGCGAGGCCGGCGAGACAGACCGCGGCGACCCCGAGGCTCACCGCCGGGCCGGCCAGCGCGATCCACAGCTCGCGGTTCCACTCCTTGGGCATGTCGGAGAGGCTGGCGAGGCCGCCGAGGATCCACAGCGTGATCGACTCGACCTCGATGTCGTAGCGCATCGCCATCCAGGCGTGGCCGAGTTCGTGCAGCGCGACGCTGGCGAACAGGCCGACGGCGGCGAGAACCCCGATGGTCCAGCGCTGGTCGGCCCCGAGCGCGGCGGCGTCGAGTCGGCCGGGGGCAAAGGACTCGATCACGCCGGCGTAGACGTCGATCTGCGAGCCGCTACCGATGAGCCAGGCAAGCACCGGCAGAAAGACCAGCAGCGAGATGTTGATCCGGATCGGGATGCCCCAGACCCGCGTGAGCGTGTAGTTTCGCATGGCACTCTCTCCGGTCGAGCGGGCAAAGAGACTGGGGATTCGGGTCCACAAAGCACCGGCGACGGGCTCCCCGCGTCGCGGGCGCTGTGCGGGTCAGCGGCCGGTTTCGGCCGTCGACCGCTTCGAAATCCTTTTACGCGGTTCGCCGGGAACTTAGGGCAACATGGATATCGACATCGTCGACGAGGACGAGAACCCGATGTTGCACCGGACGGACGTCCGGTTCGAGGTGACCCACGAGGACGCAACCCCCTCGCGGCTCTCCGTGCGGGACTCGCTCGCCGCGAAACTCAACAAGGACGCCGAGGAGGTCGTCATCCGCAAACTCGATACGAAGTTCGGGATGCGGACGACGGTCGGCCACGCGAAGGTCTACGAGACCCCCGAGCACGCCAAAGACGTCGAGCAGGACCACATGCTCGACCGCAACAAGATCAGCAGTGACGGCGCCGACGGGGACGCCGAGGCCGAGGCCGAGGAAGCATGAGCCGTTACGAACTCTACGGCGAGGACGGCACCACCGACCGCGAGCAGTGTCCCCGGTGTGGCGACGTCTTCCTCGCCGACCACGACGACCGCCAGCACTGCGGGCAGTGTGGCTACACCGAGTGGAAGTAACCGAAACGCCGGGACACCACAGTGAGGCGCTTGCCGTCGTCGCGTCGCTTCGGATGAGATAACCCGGACTCCCTCTGGGAGAGAGTGCCCACCCCGTCCCGCGTTCGTCCACCCCGGCCGTTTATGAGCGCGGCCAGCGACGGTCGGGCCATGGACGGGTTCAGCATGCCGGGGTTCGCTCCGCTCTACCCGGAGGGGCCCTACGAGTACGACGGCTTCACCGCGGTGTTGTTCGAGTACCCCGTCGAGCGGGGCCGCCTGGAGGGGGTCACCCCCCGCCCCCTCGACGTGCGGACGAACGCGATGGTCCTCGGCTTCTACGACTACGGCGTGGTCAACGGCTTCGGCTCCTACGACGAACTGGTCACCGGGATCCCGGTCACCTACGAGGGCCGGGAGATGCTCTACGCGCCCTACCTCCTGCTCGATGGGGACGCGCCTATGGCCGGCGGCCGCGAGGTGTGGGGCATTCCGAAGAAACTCGGGACCGTCGAGACCGACCCCGCGGGCGCAACTGTCACCGCGAGCGCGTCGCGGGGCGGCGCCACGCTGGTCGAGGCGACACTCGACACCAGAGAACCGGCGGGAGACCACCCGCTCGCCGCGGACCGGTTCGAGAACGTCTACCGGAAGACGATCCCCGCCGCCGAGAAGGGCGCCGCTCCGGTGGTCGACCGGCTGGTGGTCGCCGAGACCAGCGACGTGTGCGCGGAGCGAGCACTGACCGGCCCTGGGACGCTCGCGTTCGGGGAGTCGGCGGCCGACCCGCTCGACACCTTCGCACCCGCCGGCGAGCCGACGGGCTACCTCGTGGAGGGGACCTGGACGCTCGGGCGCACGGACGACGCGGTACTCCACCAATTCGAGGAGTCGCCGTAGCGACACGACCCGCGGCCCGGACTCGCATGCGAACCGCTACCGGTCGATAAGAACTTACCACGGGCGCCGGAAGCGAGGCCATGTCACAGGACAGCGACATTCACGACCTGACGGCAGCAGGACTGGCGCGGCGGATCCGCGACGGTGACCTCTCGCCAGTCGACGTGGTCGACGCCACGCTCGACCGGATCGAGGCGCGCAACGACCGGACCAATGCCTTCGTCACTGTCACCGACGAGCGGGCCCGCGAGGCCGCCCGCGAGGCCGAGCAGGCCATCGAGGCCGGGGAGCCCCTCGGGCCGCTGCACGGCGTCCCCGTCGCGGTCAAGGACCTGGACGACGTGGCGGGCGTGCGGACCACGAGCGGCTCGCTACTCTTCGAGGACTTCGTCGCCGAGGAGAACTCCCTGTTCGTCGACCGACTCCTGGAGGCGGGAGCCATCGTCGTCGGCAAGACCAACACCCCGGAGTTCGGGCTGGGCTGCTGGACCCACAACCGCGTCGCCGGCGAGACGGCGACGCCTTTCGACCTGGACCGCATTTCAGGGGGGTCCTCGGGCGGCGCGGGCGCGGCACTCGGCGACCGGCTCGTCCCGATCGCTCAGGGGTCCGATACGGGCGGGTCGATCCGCACGCCCGCATCCTGCTGTGGCGTGGTCGGCCTCAAGCCAACCTACGGCCGCGTGGCCGCCCCCCGCCGACCCGACGCCTACATCTCCCACACCCCCTTCTCGCATCTCGGCCCGATGGCCCGGACCGTCGACGACGCCGCCCTCATGTTGGAGGTCATGGCCGGCCCCCACCCCGAGGACCCCTTCTCGGCGCCCGACGACGGCACGGACTTCCGGGCCGCCACCGACCGCCCCATCGACGACATGGAGGTCGCGTACTCGCCGGACCTGGGCGCGTTCCCGGTCGAGGACGACGTGCGGGAGGTCGTCGGCGACGCCGTCGGCGCCTTCGAGGACGCCGGCGCGACCGTCGAGGAGATCGACGGCCCAATCGACCTGAGTCACGACGAAATCATGGACACCTACTACACCTTCGCGACGGTGCTGTGGGAGTCGCTGTTCGACAGCCTGGAGGAGGAGGGCCTGGATCCGCGCGACGAGGACCGCGACAGGCTGGTCGACTCGACTGTCGAGACCATCCTCGAGGCCGAGAGCGTCTCCACTCGCGACTACGCCGCCGCGAACCGCAAGCGAACGCAGGTCTACGACAGCCTCCGGGAGACCCTGGAGGAGTACGACATCCTGGTGACGCCCACCCTAGGCGTGACGCCCTTCGAACACGGCGACCTCCCGGAGACGGTCGCCGGCCAGTCCGTCGACAAGCGCCGGGGCTGGCTGCTGACCCAGCCGTTCAACTTCAGCGGCCACCCCGTCGCCTCAGTGCCGGCGGGCTTCTCGGACGGGCTCCCCGTCGGGATGCAGGTCGTTGGCAGCCGCTTCGCGGAGGACGACGTGCTCGCGGCGAGTGCGGCCTTCGAGCGCCGGCGGCCCTGGCACGACGCCTACCCGGAGTAGACGACGAACGGCCGGACCGTCAGCGTCTTTTCGCTTGGTGGCCCACGGGAAGCCATGCGCGTGCTGGGCATCGAGGGGACCGCCTGGGCCGCCAGCGCCGCCGTCTACGACGGCGACGCGGACACGGTCGACATCGAGACCGAGGCCTACGAGCCCGACAGCGGCGGCATCCATCCCCGCGAGGCCAGCGAGCACATGACCGAGCACCTCCCCCAAGTTATTGAGGAGGTGCTGGCCCGGAACCACGTCGACACAGGCAGCGGATCCGGCGGCAACCCCGCTGCCATCGACGCCGTCGCCTTCTCCCGCGGCCCCGGCCTGGGACCTTGCTTGCGCGTCGCGGGCACCGCGGCCCGGGCGCTTGCACAGCGACTCGACGTCCCGCTGGTGGGCGTCAACCACATGGTCGCCCACCTCGAGGTCGGCCGCCACCGCTCCGGGTTCGAGGCGCCGGTCTGCCTGAACGCCTCCGGCGCGAACGCCCACGTGCTCGCCTACCGGAACGGGCGCTACCGCGTACTCGGGGAGACGATGGACACCGGCGTCGGCAATGCCATCGACAAGTTCACCCGGCACCTGGGCTGGTCCCACCCCGGCGGCCCCAAGGTCGAGGCCCGCGCGAAGGAAGGGGAGTACCTCGAAC
>JAZKSZ010000052.1:0-12160 GCA_036625795.1 Haloarculaceae archaeon | reverse complement strand
CGTGAAACAGCGGGACCGCGACCAGCGAGACGTCCGCCGGCGAGAGGTCGAAGTGGGTCACGTTGACGTCGAGCTGGGCCCCGACGTTTCGGTGGGTCTGGACGACGCCCTTCGGGCGCCCCGTCGTCCCGGACGTGTACATCACGACGGCGGGCTCGTCGTCGAGTCGGCGAACTGGCTCGGGCGCTGTGTCCGGCTCCGGCAACTCCCCAGCGTCGAAGGCGCCCTCGCTATCGACCGTGACGACACTGTCCCGGTCCAGCCCATCGATACGGTCTTCGAGTGCGCCGATGTTCTCGCCGAACGCCCCCGACCCGACCAGCGCGCCGGGTCCAGGTCCGAGAGCGTATACTCGAGCTCGTCGAGACCGAACCGCGTGTTGATCGGGCTCGCTACCGCGCCCGTCTGCCAGACGCCGAGCATCGTCGGAAGGTACGCGGGAGTGTCCGGGAGATACACCGCGACCCGGTCGCCAACCCCGAGTCCCTGGGCGTCGACCCAGGCCGCCACCCGCCGGGTCTGGGTAGCGAGTTCCTCGTAACTGGTCGTGGTGCCGTCGGCGCTGACGATGGCAGTGTCGGTCCCGCGCTCGCCCAGTCGGTGCTGAAATCTGACAGCGATGTTCATGCATCAACGTGGTGCCATACACCACATCAAAGTTCGTGCCGACGTGGACGGATGACAGGCGGTCCTGCCCAGCGGTAGACTGAAGCGACCGGTCCGTGTCATCCCACCACATGAGCGGCCCAGTCAGCTACGAGACCAGCGGACGGAAGGCGACAGTCACACTCGACCGCCCCGGGCGGTACAACGCCATCGACGACGAGATGCCCAGCGAACTCCGGACCGCCATCGAGCGGGCGGACGAAGACGACGACGTCCACGTGGTCGTGCTGACCGGTGCCGGCGACGCGTTCTGTTCGGGGTACGACCTCAAACACTACGCCGAGAAACCCCGGCCGACGATGGGGAGCCAGGAGATGCCGTGGGACCCCATGCAGGACTACCGGATGATGAAGTCGAACACGGAGGATTTCATGAGCCTGTGGCGCAGCTACACGCCGGTCATCTGCAAGGTCAACGGCCCCGCCGTCGCTGGCGGGAGCGACATCGCCCTGTGTGCGGACCTGATCATCATGGACGAAGACGCCCGGATCGGTTACCCACCGGCCCGGGTCTGGGGCTGTCCGACGACGATGATGTGGGTGTACCGGCTGGGGCCTGCCGGTGCCAAGCGTATGCTGTTCACTGGTGACCTCGTCGAGGGCGACGAAGCGGCTGCCATGGGGCTGGTCTGGGAGGCGGTTCCCGGTGACGAACTCGACGACCGGGTCGACGAACTCGCTCACCGGATCGCGGGCGTCCCCCAGAACCAGCTCATGATGCAGAAGTTGGCCATCAACCAGGCCTACGAGAACATGGGCCGGGAGACGACACAGATGTTCGCAACGCTCTTCGACGGGATGACACGCCACACACCCGAAGGCGTCGCGTTCAAAGAGCGGTGTGAAGAGGTAGGCTTCCAGCAGGCCGTCGCCGAACGTGACCGGGGCGAGCTCTTCGACTGACTGGTCGCCTCGGAGAGCCTGCGGGTGTCCTGCGGGCAGAGACCGGAGACACCGGCTGGAGAGCGGTCCCGTTTTTGCGACATCGTCGCCTGCCTCGAGGAGCACTACGCGTAGCGAGCCACACTGCCGACCGGCAGCAACGCTCCCGAAAGACCCCCCGGAGTCACCTCCCGTCAGTCGTCGGCAGCCTGCGCCCGCCGCCGTTCGACGGTCGCCTCAATGTCGCTCACCCGGTCGAAGCGGTCGGCGCCGACGTAGTCGACCGTGTCCTGGAGGAACTGCATCGAGCGCTTGTGGATCTCCCACCCGTCGAAGCCGGGATATGCCTCGTCGATGGTGACCCCCTCGGCTTCGACGCGCTGGCCCGAGACGAGTTCGTGCTCGACGTAGGCCTCGATGCGGGGCTCGTAGACCTCGTCCACCACGGAGGGCTCGGCCTCGGCGAGCTGGCGGAGCATCCACCGGCCGTTCTCGATGTGGCGGGTTTCATCCTGGCGGATCTTCCCGACGGCTTCCTGGTAGCCGGGCAGCACCGTCTCGCGGCCCAGCTCGTCGGCCTTGATCTCGGCCATCTGGTCGAAGGCGAGATACCCCCGCCGCGCTCCCTGGGCTTCGACCATCCCCATGTACTCCAGGTAAGCGTCGCCGAGGGTGTGGACCAGTGCAGTCCGGTCGCCGCTCCGGGCCGCGTCGATGAGGTCTTCCCCCTTCTCGTAGAGGTCCTTGATGCTGTAGGCGTCGCCGTCGTCGTCGTTGTACTGGTCGACGTCCTGGGTCCCGAACACTTCCTCGAAGTAGCGGCTGAAGAAGTCGGTGTGTTTGGCCTCCTCGTAGACCTGCTGGGAGAGGTACATCTCCTCCTGCATCGGGTCGAAGGGCACCGCGTCGCGGTCGAGGCTATCCAGGGCGTACATGTACGGGGAGAGCGTCCGGGTGACGTCCTCTTCACCCTCGTAGAAGCCCGACGCGATGGTCAGAAAGAGTGCCTGCTCGGTCTCCGAGAAGGCGGCCCAGTCCTGCTTGTCCTGTTCGAACTCGAAGTCGTCGGGGTCCCAGGTCCCTTCGCGTTTGCCCTTCCGGTACAGTTCGAAGGACTTCTCTCGCTGGCTGTAGTCGACAGGCATGTTCGACGCCGACGCGAGACACACCAATAAATCACACGCCGAGCGGGGCCCTGTCCCGCTGTGGCGTGCTCACCGTGCCCGAGTCCCGTCGCGGGCGGTCACTCCAGCAACTCGAGGACCGCCTCGTAGCGCTCCCGGAGGTCGGCCGGCGCGGGGGGTCGCTCGCCGCCCGAGCCGATGTGTGGCGGCCACTCGGGCGGTGCTACCTCGCCGACCGTCAGCGTCGTCGCCGCGCCGGACCTGTTCCCGTGTCCGTCGACCAGTCCCCCGGCCGGGACCGTCACCTCGTCCCCCGCGGCGACGCCGTCGACCGCCGCGGTCCAGGCCTCGAGCGCTGGGTCCCAGGCGGCCTCGTGTGCGGTCCCACCGACCACCAGGGTGACCGTCCCGCCGGTGGGCTGCTGGGTTCGCGTCCGGAGGCTGCGGTCGGGGTCCGGCGGCGGGTGCTGTGCCACGACGGCCACCGTGGGCGGGTCGCGAGACGTCAGGCGGACGCCCCGGACGCGCAGTCCGGTCGAGGGAACCACCTCGACGGAGGAACTCGCCACGGCACCTCCGGCGGTCCGGACCCGGAGGCGGTAGGTGCCGGTCGGGAGCGCCGGCGGCACGTCGTACCGGGCGGTGTACGTGCCAGCCTCCTGCTCGCGCCAGACGAACCCGAGGTCCAGATCCGTCGCCACTGCTTCCCAGGAGCCGCCGCCCTCCCGCTCAAGCACAAGGAGAGGGTCACCGACCGGGCGGTCCCGGCCGGCGGGTTCCCCCTCCCACCCGACGGCGACGGTCTCCATGCGCTCGACGGTCTCCGGGGCGTCGTCGGTGATGGTCGGTTCGGTGCCCGACTGCCCCACGGGAGCCGGCGGCGATTCGGGTCCCGTACCGGTACGCTCGGCCGCCCCAGCACTTCCGGCGGGGAGGTCGGCGGCGAGGTCGACGAGCGCTTGCTCCATCGCCAGCGACGTGTACTTGCCGAAGACCGTGTGCCCGCCCTCGTAGTGTTGCTGGTCGTACTCCTCGGGTGTCGTGAAGTAGCCGTGATAGCCGTTGGCGACGCCGACCACCGCCAGGTCCTCGACGCCATCGGGAGCCGCTGGGGCCGCACCCTCGCAGACCTGGCGGGCGGCCTCGACGGTCGGCTCGCCGCCGTAGGCCAGCAGCAGCCGGTCACCGACGCGGACGGCCTGGGCCGGCACCGTCGGCGGCCACGACCAGGGGCCGTCCGCGCCGGCGACGACCTTCCGGCCGTGGACCGGGTCGGCCTCCCCGGCTGGCAGCCGGAGGCCCTGGAGCCCGGCATCGAAGAACAGCGACGGCCCGTTCTCGCCGCCACCGAAGAAGGGCAGTCCGAAGACGGCCTCGTCGGCGACGCGCTTGCCGGGGGCAACCTCCTGGCCCTCGTAGGTCACAGTGGTGGCCCGCCCGGCGACCGGGACGTCCCCTGTGAGTTCTCCCGCCGCGTTCTCCCAGGCTTCCCGCATGCCGCGGGCGATGCGCTTGCCGGTCCGGTCGGCGACCGCGTGCATGTTGTGGTCGTCGTAGACGGGGATCATGTCGCCGAGCGGCCCGTTGGTGTGCATGGCCAGCGGCGCGGCCCCGTCGAAGGCGGCGGCGAACCGGCGGACCGCCACGCCGGAGCAGTCCGCCGAGTAGGTGGTGTTGTGCGGGGTGTACGCGGTGGGATGGACGGGGAAGTGTGTCCAGGCGGCAACGGGGTCGCCGTCCGGTGTCTCCACCCGGAGCAGCCGCAGCGTCGTGTCCCGGGTGTGGCCGGGACCCTCGGGGTCCAACTCGGGCGTCGCCGTCCCGGGCTGGTGGTCCTGGCCGTGGTTGGCCAGGTGGGCCTCAACCGACCGGCTGCGGTTGGCATCGTCGACGTCCGCGGTCCCCCACCCGGCCACGGCCGGACGGGCACGCTCCGCGGCGGCCGCGACCGCGTCGCCGACCTGCGCGGCGACCCAGTCGCCCACGTCGTTCGGCCCGGCGTGGGTGTGGGTGCAGGCAAAGAGGAGCGTGTTCTCGTCGAACCCCAGCGGCCGGACGTGCTCGAGGACTCGCTCGCGGACCTTCGGCGCGCCCAGGTCCGCCGAGACCAGTGCGACGCGGCCGCCGTCGGACTCGAGGACGAGCGCGCGGGCGAACAGCCGGAGTGAGATCCCTTCGGCGGTCTTGTCCGGCCGCGCGTACCCGAAGAACTGGTCGCCGTTCGCCGGTGTGATGTCCCGGCGGGCGGCGCCGGCGCGCAGGCCCGAGGCGGGGTTGTCGTCTCCGGTCATCTCCCGGCTCTCCGTATCCACGGGACCTCGGCTCCCGGCATCGGCCTGGCTGGCTGGGGGCGGCGGGTTCGGCTGGTGGCGTCCATGCCAACGGCTGTCAGGGCCGGCGGACGTAAAGCTACGGACCCCGGGCGGAGGTGTGTCGGGCCCCGGTAATAGGTAGCCGACCGGAGGCGGGACCCACCCGACCGGCGTGACAGGGGTTCGGCGGCTCCTACCGGGTGCAGTGACTGTGCCAGGAGTCGGCGGCCCGGCTCACCGGACGACCGTCACGGGGACGGGAGAGCGGCGGAACACTTTCTGTGCGACGTTGCCGATCAGGAGCCGGTCGGCCAGGGACCCGCCGTGGGTCCCGATCACGACCGCGTCAAACGCCTCGGCACGGTTCAGGATCGCCCGCGCCGGATGCCCGAGCGCGACCTCGGTGTCGACCTCGGCGTCGTGCTCGGCGGCCAGGTCCCTGGCGGGACCGAGCACCACCTCGGCGCGTTCCTTGGCGGCTTCGTCGAGGTCGGCTTCGAGGGCAAGCCCCGTCGCTTCGCCGCCCATCAGCGACGGGCCGCCGACGACGTGTAGGACGGTAACCTCGGCGTCAGGGTGGTTCTCGAGGGCGTACTCGAGCGCGCGCCGGGCCATCTCCGAGTCGTCCACCGGGACGAGGATGCGCGATATCATGCGGGAGCTACGGTAGGAGCACACATAAAGAGGCGGATGGGGGGCTCAACAGCGGGTGGATCCCCGGCAGGCGGGTTTCCAGCGGAGTTGTCCCGCCACAGCGGTGCCCGTGACGACAGTTCCTCGTGTGGCATAGGCTTACAATCCCCCCCTACGAAGTGTACGTGTCATGGAATACCACGACCCGGAGAAAGCACAGGAGGTCGCGAGTCGCGTGGAGGCGTTCATGGAGGAGGAGGTCCTCCCCCGCGAGCGCGAGGCGCTGCGGACCGGCAACCGCGTCTCGATGGACGAACTCGAGGAGTACTGGGAGATGGCCAAAGAGCGGGACATCTTCGCCCCGCAGGCGCCCACGGAGTACGGGGGGCAGGGCTTCGAGTTCCGGAACATGCTCCCCTCCTTCGAGCAGGTGGGCCGGTCGCTCTTTGGCGCGCTCGCCATCCGCGCGAACGCCCCCGACGAGGGGAACATGCACACGCTGGAGATCGGCGCCAACGAGCGCATCAAGGAGGAGTATCTCCGACCGCTGGTCCAGGGCGAGAAGTGGAGCTGTTTCTCGATGACCGAGCCGATGGGCGGCGGCGGCTCTGACCCGAAGATGCTCCAGACCACCGCCGAGAAGGACGGCGACGAGTGGGTCATCAACGGCCACAAGTGGTGGTCCTCGCAGGCGAAGATCGCCGACTTCCTGTTGGTGTTCGCCCGGACGGACCACGACGCCCACCCCTACGAGGGCTCCTCGATCATCCTCGTGCCCAAAGACACCGACGGCGTGGAGATCGTCCGTAACTACGGGGTGCTCGGCGGCCACGGCGTCATGGAGACGGAGTTCGGCCACGCCGAGATCAAGTACGACAACGTCCGCGTCCCCGTCGAGAACACCATCGGCGAGGAGGGCGGCGGCTTCCGGCTCGCCCAGCTTCGACTGGGTGGGGGGCGGCTGACCCACTGCATGCGCTACTCGGGGATGGCCGAGCGGGCGCTCGACATCGCCAAGGCCTACATGGCCGAGCGGGAGGCCTTCGGCGAGCCGCTGTCGAACAAGCAGGCGCTGCGCCACCGGATCGCCGACGCCGAGACGAAACTCCACGTCGCCCGGACGGCCTCGCGACACGCCGCCCGCGAGCTCGACCGCAGCGACGCCCGCATCGAGGTCGCGATGGCCAAGACCTTCACTGCGAACGTCACAAACGAGATCATCGACCTGGCGGTGCAGTGCTGTGGCGGCAACGGGATCGCCAAGGACCTCCCGCTGGCGCACTTCTACGAGGACGTGCGCGCGTTCCGGATCTTCGACGGCGCCGACGAGGTCCACCGCCGTACCATCGCCCGCGACGCCTTCGAGGACCTCAAGACCGAGGAAGTCGAGCACGTCCTCCGGTACGACCCGCCCCGGAATCAGACGGCTGCCGCCGACGACGACTGACCCGACGACTGGCCGCTGACCGCGGGTGACCACAACCCCCCGCGCCCGGCGCGGCTCCGGGAGTATCGTGGCCGTCACAGCACCGTCCGCGCCGTGTCGTGTGGTGTGTGACCATTCCGCAGATAAAAAGCGCAGTTTGAGCTTACGTTGGTGCTTTGATATGCCCCCGTGAACGTAGGGGTATGCAATCGAACCAGTCCGCGGGCCGCCCGGTCGGCAGTTCCGAGCAGGCCGGCAGGCAGTCCACCGCCTCCGTCGACACCGAGGACGTCCACCTCCGGAACTACGACCCGTTCTGCGAGTACGACCTCACGGTGACCGTCACCGACGAGCGTGGCGACCTGGTCTTCCGGCGGCGGTACTACTTCCAGCCGGGTGAGGTCGAAAGCGAGCGCGACCTGCTCGAGCCCGGCACCTACGAGGTGACGGTCGAACTCGACAACCGGCGGCGCGAGACCGCAACCTGTCGCGTCGGGCCGGACCCCGAACAGACGGTCCACGTCGAACTCGGCAACGGGACCGTCAGCGTCACCGAGGGGCTGTACGGCTGACCGGGACGGAGGGCGGGGACACTCCACGGCGGTCCCGTCGCCTCCCCGTGTCGGAGCGCTACGGACCCCTGAGTGACGACCCCCCCGAGGACCCCGGGCGTAGCCACAGTCCGAGGCCGGCGGCGACCCCCAGCAGTCCCAGCAGAGGCTCGAGCCCCGGAGCGAGCGCCAGCGCGACGAGGGCGAGCAGGGCTGCGCCCGCGAGCGCTGGGGCGGGCGAGCGGGTGCCAGCGCGTGCGGAGCCGGGGGACCCCCGCGAGCAGACCGGGGAGCCGAACCGGCGGACGAGCGCGAGGAGGAGCGCCAGCACGGCGAGCCCGAGCAGGGAACCGGCAGCCACGTCCACGGGATAGTGGACACCGATGAGGAGACGCGAGAAGGCAACCAGCGCAACGACCGTGCCGGCGGCGGCGTACCGCAGCCGCGGGGTTCCTGCCCGGAGCAGCACCGCCGCCCCGCCGTAGACCGCCGTCGCCGCCGTCGCGTGTCCGCTCGGAAAGCCGTAGCCGTCGGCAGTCACAAGCGACTCGTAGACCGGCGCCACCGCCGGCGGGAGCCACGCGGGCAGGGCGGCCGTCCCGGCGCCGGGCGGGCGGGGGAGCGCGAAGACGGACTTGAGGGCCGCGACCGCCGCGTAGGAGCCGACTGCCAGCGCCAGCAGGAGGAGACAGTCACGGAGCGGGGTTGCCGTCAGCGACGGTGCGCGCCCACCGCGGGCCCGCCAGTAGAGGGCCGCGATGGCGAGGAGCAGAAACCACATGTCCCCGAGCTGGGTGAGGAGGCCGCCAGCAGCCACGACCGGGTCGGGAAGCGAGTCGGCGAACGCGACGCCGCCGGTACCACGGGTCACGGCCGCCGGTCGCCGGCGCAGCGACTAAGCCCTGTTGTTCCCGGTGCCCTGCCACGAACTACAGCGCCGTATCGCGAGGGAGACCGACGTGTCTCGGGCCTGCTGGTCCGTCTCGAGCCGCGCGAGTACCTCCCGGGCGATGCTGGGGCTCGTCAGCCCGTGAGGGTAAAAATCCGCCAGCGGTCACCGCGCTTCAAGAGAGAAGATCAGTCGATGTGGCCTTCTTCGCGCAGCTGGGCGGCGTCCTTGCTGTCGTAGCGCCACTCGATGTTGGCCTTCTCGTCCTGCCAGTCCCACGGCTCGACGAGGACGATGTCGTCCTCCTCGATCCAGGTCCGGTACTTCATGCGGCCGGGGATCCGCCCCATCCGCTCTTTCCCGTCCTCGCAGCGGACGCGGACGTGGTTCCCGCCGTCGTGGCGGGTCACGACCGCGAACAGCTCGTCGTCGTTGGGCATCCGGAGGTTCCGGCGCCCGTCTGATTCACTCACACGTGAAATAGGTGACGGCGTGGGATAAACACTCCGTAATCCCCGCTACCGTGTATCACGGGCCGGGGGACTGCGCAGGGGTCAGCCCACTCGCTTCCGGGTCGGAACACTGGATCAGGGCCAGCCCACTCGCTTCCGGGTCGGAACGCTGGATCAGCCCGTCACGTCCGCGGGCGTGGCGTCTGCGGCCTCGACGAGGCGGCCGGGAGGGATGGGGAAGAGCGTGTCCGGCGTGCCGGCGGCGGCCCACACCGTCCCGTGGTCGAGCAGCGTCTCGTCGACGTAGACTGCCGGGTCGCCGTCGTGACAGAACGGCGGGACACCCCCGACATCGTAGCCGGTCGCCCCGGTGACCTCCTCGGGGTCGGCCATCCGCACGTCCGTCGCGCCGAGCACGTCCGCCAGCCGGTCCTCGTCGACGCGGTTGGCGCCGCTCGTAACGACGACCACCGGCGCCCCGTCGGCGACGAAGACGAGACTGCTGGCGACCTGAGCGAGGTCACAGCCGACCACGTCGGCAGCCTCGGCTGCGGTTTCGGTCCCATCGGGGAACTGTTCGACGTCGATCTGGAGGCCGTACCGGTCGGCGGCTTCGCGTCTGAACGCGGCGGCGCGCTCGTCCATGTAGCCTCCCACCCGTTGCCGGTAAAAGAAGGCTACTCTCCGGCCCGCCCGCGCCGCCTGGAGGGTCCCCTGTGGGGGGCACAAGAGACATACCTGGGTGTCACTTGACCGAAGCGCATGTCACGGGGGGCAGACGTCGACGGGCGGGACGAACCCGCCCGCGGCGAGGACGACCACGCAGAGTTGCTCTCCACCCTCGACTCCCACGACCTCGCGCTCGGGGTCGACCTGGTGGGTGCCAGCGACGCCGACGCCTTCGACCCGGAGGTGCCGCTCGCGGTCCAGGTCGCCGCCGACTCCGATTTCGAGGACGTGGTCTACGACGGGGTCGTCGTCGACGAGGACCGCCTGGCTTCCCACGACTACACCGTCAAGGTCGACCTCGACGGCCGGCTCTCGCCCGACTCCGAGTACCACTACCGCTTCATCTACGACGGCGTCGCCTCGCGGACCGGCCGGTGTCAGACCCTCCCCCGCCCCGACGACCGCGTCGACTCCGTCACGTTCGCCGTCCTCACCTGCCAGAACTACCTGAACGGCTACTTCCCCGCGTTGCACTACGTCGCCCAGGAGGACGTCGACTTCATCGTCCACCTCGGGGATTTCATCTACGAGTCCGACGACGGCCACTTCAAGGGACTGGGTTCCTACGAGTACGAGGGCCGCGACCTCTCGCTGCCAAGCGGCCACGACCGGGTGTGGGACCTGACCGACTACCGGTATCTCCACCGGACCTACCGGACCGACCGCTTCCTCCAGGAGGCGCTGGAATCCCACACCCTGATCGCTGGCTGGGACGACCACGAGATGGTCAACGACATCTACTGGGACCACCGGACGGACGCCCCCGCCGGCGACCACCCCAAGTCGGAGGACCCGGCGTTCATGACAGACCTCGTGGCGGACGCGATGCACGCCTGGTGGGAGTACATGCCCGCCCGGGTCGAGTACGACCCCGCCGGCGACTCCCTGCAGGAGCGCTTCAGGCTCTGGCGGAGCATCGAGTTCGGCGACCTGCTGACGCTGGCGATGACCGACGAGCGGCTCTTCCGGGACCCGCCCCGGGAGGCCATTCCGACCCCGGACAACGTCGGTCCACATCGCGAGCCGCCGGGCCGGACGATGCTGGGCGACGAACAGCGGGAGTGGCTCATCGATACGATCACCGACTCGGAGACGCTGTGGACCGCCTGGGCCGACGAGGTGCTCACCATGCCCTTCCGTCTGGGGTCGGGGCCGCTGTCGGTCTATCCGGTCCAGGGCGGCTGGGACGGCTACACCCGCGAGCGCCAGCGGGTCACCGAGGCGATCGCCGCCGCCGACGTCGAGAACTACGTCTCCATCACCGGTGACATGCACTGCTGCATCGCGGGCTACCAGCAGAGCGCCTACCCAGGTCGCGTCACCGGTGGGGAGGGCGTCGCCCAGGGCGAGCGCATCGGCGTCGAGTTCATGACTCCCGCGACGACCTCGCTGAACGCCGCCGAGGCGCTCCATCTCACCCGTGGACTGCGCGGCCGGGTGACCGAGCCGCTGGTCTCGAAACTCGTCACGGGGATGAACCCCCACATCGACTTTTTCGACAGTCACAACTGGGGGTACTCGACGCTGGAGTTCACCCGCGAGGACTGTACCTACGTGGGTTACGCGGTCGACAAGACCGTCGACTCCCCCGACGCCGACCGGGAGGTCCTGACCGCCTACCGCGTCCCCGACGGCGTGGTCAATCTGGAGGACGTGACCGACCGGTACCGGGAGGAGTAGCGTCTGCCGCTGGCAGCGCCATCAGCCCGTGGCCGTCCCGTCGGCGGGGCGCGTGTACGTGACGCTGATTCGCGTGCTCGCGAGCTGTGCCCGGGCGACTGCCTCGGAGGCGGGCTCTGCGGGTGTCCCGGCCTCGACGTCCAGCGACTCCTCGAGTGCGAACACGTCGAACAGCAGGGTCGTCTCCCTGCCGAGCGGCGGACAGGGAGGGTTATAGCCCGGCTCGGTCCCGGGCTGGCTGCTCTGTCTGGCCGCGCCCAGGCTGTCGACCGTCGCCGTCCGCGGGACGCCCGCGGGAACCCGCTCGACGTCGGCGGGAAGGTTCCAGAGCACCCAGAACAGCGGCTTGTTGAACACGCCCAGGTCGGCCTCGGCGACGACTGCCAGCGCCGCCGTCGGGTCCGGCCGGGAGTCGATAGAGAGCGGCGGCGACACGCCCTCGCCCTCACAGGCGTACCGGTCGGGGAGTCGACCGCCGTCGGCCAGGGCGGGGCTGGATATCGAGAGCGGGTCCCCGCCGGAGACCCGGCGCTGGACGCAGCCGGCCAGGCCCGCGAGGCCGCCGGCCGCTCCGCCGCCCAGTGCCGCCAGCAGCCGTCGCCGTCGCATACCCCTACGAGGCGTCCGAGCGGGTCCTGTCTTTCGGTTCCCTACCGCCGCAGCCAGTCGACCAGCATCCGGAGCTCCTCGACGAACCCGTCGACGAGTTGCAGCGGCCGGAACCCGGCATCGGGGTTCTCGGCAGGCTCGAACCCCGCCAGGTCTTCGGGGGGGACGGCAACGACGCGGCCGGTGGTCACGCGGCGGCCATCGGCGT
>JAZKSZ010000051.1:0-12253 GCA_036625795.1 Haloarculaceae archaeon | reverse complement strand
TTCATCCGCGACCGGGACGCCCTCTCGCAGGCCGCCCAGCACCTCCTCAACCTCGAGGGGATCACCACGACTGCAGTCTTCGCCATCGCCGACGACACGATCTACCTCGCCGCGCGCTCGAAGGACATCCGGATGGACATCGGGAAGATCCTCGAGGACGCCTTCGGCGACATCGGCGAGCCGGCCGGCCACTCGACGGACGCGACCGCGGAGATCCCGCTTGGCATCTTTACGGGGATCGAGGTCAGCGAGGACAACCGCGAGACGTTACTCGAGCTGACCGAGGAGGCGGTCACCAAGAAGCTCTTCCAGGCGATGGGCGTCGAGAGCGGGGACGGCAACAACGGCGGGTAGAGAGCCGGCCGTGTCAGGCCGCGGCCTCTCCCTCGTCGCCGGCTTTCGCGTCCTGGATCCGCTCGACGAGGTCGTTCACGATGATGATGTCGCCGACCGACTGGACCCACCGGTACGGGATGATGACCCCCCGGGCCGTCAGCGCCTCGCTGTCGAACAGTTCGCGGTTGAGTTCGTGGAGTGCCAGCCCCGTCACCTCCTCGGTGTCCAGGTCCAGTCTGAGGTCCTCGACCTCCCCGAGGAAGACGCCGTTGTTCGAATACACTTCGCGGCCGACCAGCCTCGTGATCTCCTGTGGTGCGGAGTCGCGGTCCATGTGGCTACCCTCGCGCGGTGGCCTCTTAAATGGTGTGTCAGACGCAATCGCGGGGGACCGGCTCGCCCGGAGTGCGACCGGTGAACCCGCCCGTGCTGAGCCGGGTGTCGGGAGTCAGGTGAATCCGAAATCCGAAGCATCGTCGACGCAGACGCCCGAGGAGCTGGCGCGGACGGTCGCGGCCCACGGCCACCCCCCTCACCGCAAGACTCATCGCGGCCGCGTCGATCGGTAGCGTATGCCGTCGACGCTGGTCCACGTCGCCTTGGCCGGCCTCCTGGCCGCGGCGCTTCTCGGCGCGGCCTACGACCTGCGGGCGCTCGTCATCGTCCTCGCGGTGACGGCCGTCCCGGACCTGGATGCGTTCGGTGCGTTCCTGTTCGCTGGCGCACACCGGGCCCTGCTGCACACCTTCCTGATCCCGATCGCTGCGGCTGCCGTGGTTCTGGTGGACACGCGGCTGCGCGGGGAGTCGGGGGTGCGCGCCCGGTTCGGCCCCCAGGGCGTCCGGGTGACCTGGGTGGCGATACTCGCGTTTGCGGTGGCGGGCATCGGTCTCGACTTCGTCACCAACGGCGTCAACGCGCTGTACCCGCTCGTCGACCAGTTCTACGTGCTCGACGGCAAATTCGAGCTCTCGACGACCGAGGGCCTCGTCCAGACGTTCGTCGAGGTATCTGCCGAGACCGGCGGCGCGGCCGGAAACGCAACCGTCCCGGCCCCCGAGAGCGTCGGCACGACCGAGAACGTTACCTACACCACCGGCGTGAACCCCGATACCGACCCCGGCGTCGAGTCCGGCCCCGTCGAGCGGGTGTTCCCGGTCGTCCGCTCGGGGTGGCAACTGCTGGTCGTCCTCGCGGGCGTCGTGACGGTCCTCGCGAGATTCCGGCTGGGCGGGGACCTCGAGTGACCGTCCGGGTGGGCCGTCCACAACGCGGCAACCGACACCCAGTTCCGCGACGGGGATTCCGGGTCCTTGAAATACCTACCCGTCAACCGCCGGGTATGGCGTTCCGGGTCCGGGATCGGCTGGCCGTCGCCGACGTCGTCACACTGCTGAACGCCGGGCTGGGCGTGGTGGCGATGGTAGCGGCGGTCACCGAGGGGCCCGGACTGGCTGCCCGGCTCATCCTGCTTGCGGCCGTCGCGGACGGCCTCGACGGGCTGGTCGCCCGGCACCTGGGCTCGAGTGAGGTCGGGCTGACGCTCGATTCGATGGCTGACATCGTCTCGTTCGGGACCGCACCGGCCGTGCTCCTCTTCGCTATCGCCCATCGGGCCTGGGAGCCGTTGGCCTCGGATCTTATGCTGTACGCCGCTGCAGTACTCGTTCCGACGCTGTTTGCTGTCCTCGCACTCCTCCGGGCCGCGCTGTACACCGTCTACTACGGCGAAGAGACAACCAGACCGGGCGTCCAGAACACGCTCGCCGCTTCGATGCTCGCCGTCGGATACCTCGCCGTCGGGACGGTGCTCTCCCCCGGGACGACGGCGACGGCCGCGCTGGCTGCCGGGGCCGTGCTGGCCGTGCTGATGCTGGCGCCGCTTCCCTACCCGAAGCTGCTCGACCGCGACGCGCTGGGGATGGGGGTCATCCAGATGGGAGCGGTGCTGTTTCCGGCTGCCCTCTCCCGGGCCTTTCCGCGGGCGCTCCTGCTCGCTGCGACGGCGTACCTGCTGCTCGCACCACGGTTTTACTGGGCGGAGTAAGGTCCCGACCCGGCCGTTCCGGGCCGCGGCGGTCACCCCTCGCTTGCGTCCAGTTCCGCAGCGGCCTCCTCGTTTGCGACCGACAGCGCACCACAGACCAGCGCGACCAGGAAGACGAACGTCGCTCTCCCGTACCGTCCGCGCCGGGCCGCAACCACGGTCAGTGCGCCGAAGGCACCCGCAAGTGCCCCGAAGCCGTAGGCCTTCGTCCGGAAGACACTCAGTGACATACGTGCTGGAGGGGCGGGAGCGTCTTATGTGCCGGCATTTCCCACGACCGCTCCCCGGTCGTGTGGTCGAACTGCTGGAGAGAAACAGGTCTAAGGGTGTCCAACCCCTTCATTCGCATGATGCAGCAGGCTTCGGTCCCCGCGTCAACGGACCTTCCCAGTCCCGAGTCGCTCGCCGACACTTTCTACGTCTACGACGTCGAGGAGACCGACGAGGGAGTCCGATACTACGGGGAACCCCTCGCGGAGAAAGACAGCGTGGTCCAGCAGCTCGGCCCTCTCTTTCGCGAGCGGGGCTACCGCGTCCAGCTCAACTACGAGACCGGGGAGTACGTGCTCGAGGCGACCGAACGGTCCACGTCGATCAACGGGGTACCCTGGACGAACGTCGTCCTCTTTCTCGCGACAGTGGCTGCGACGTTGCTCGCCGGCAGCCGGTGGTACGGGATCGACGTCGCGGCCGAGCCGGCCGCCGCGCTGGGCGCCTGGCCCTTCGCCCTCTCGGTGATGGGGGTGCTTGCCGTCCACGAGTTCGGCCACTACGTCTTCAGCCGGTATCACGACGTACAGGCGACGCTGCCCTACTTCATCCCGCTGCCGTTCAACGCCATCGGGACTCTCGGGGCCGTGATCCGGATGAAGGACAACATCCCCAGCCGGCGGTCGCTGTTCGACATCGGCGTCGCCGGGCCGCTCGCCGGGATCGCCGCAACCGTCGTCGTGGCAGCCGTCGGCGTCACGCTCCCCCCCATCGAGGCTCCCCAGGGCTCGCTGGTCGCCCAGATCGAACTGGGCTACCCGCTGTTGATCCAGGGGATCGCGGCACTGCTGGGCGAACCACTGTCCTACGGCCCGGGCCAGATGGTCAACCCCGTCGTCGTCGGCGCATGGGTCGGAGCCTTCGTGACCTTCCTGAACCTCATCCCCGTCGGCCAGCTCGACGGCGCCCACGTCCTCCGGGCGCTGGTGGGCGACCGGATGGGCCGCGTCCAGCAGGTCGTCCCTCTCCTCCTGTTCGGGCTCGCCGGCTACCTCGTCGCCTTCGAGGGCGGCCGCAGCGCCTCGATCTGGGTGCTCTGGGGGTTTCTGACGCTGGTCTTCAGCCGGGCTGGGAACGCGAACCCGCTCGACGAGTCCTCGGTCGGCCGCTCCCGGCAGGCCGTTGCGGCCCTGACGCTGGTGCTCGGGATGCTCTGTTTCACTCCGATCCCGTTCGCCTTCACCCCCTGATTCAGGTGTCTCCAGCCCTACCACAACACATGGACCGCAACCGCGTCCGCCAGGCCTGGGAGGATGTCGCCGACGCCTACTCGCGAAACCGTGACCCCGACGGAGAGGACGCCGCGCTCGTGGCCGACCTCCTCGAAGACCTGCCGACGGAGCCGACAGTCCTCGATGTGGGCTGTGGCGACGGCGAGCGTACCCTCGCCCGGCTGGAGAATGTCAAGGCTGTCGGGCTGGATTTCTCCCGGCGCGGGCTGGAACTGGCACGGCAGAACGTCCCCACCGCGGCTTTGGTGCAGGGCGATATGGTCGACATCCCGCTCGCCGACGGGACTGTCGACGGGATCACCGCCTACCACGCCGTCTTCCACGTCGACCGGGAGCGACACACCGACGTCTACCGGGAGTTCGCCCGCGTCCTCCGGCCCGGTGGCCGCGTCCTGATGACTGTCGGGACCTCAGCCTACCAGCAGGTCCGCTCGGGCTGGATGGGCGGACAGATGTTCTTCTCCACGCCCGGGCGCGAGCGCACGCTCGCCCAGTTGCGCAAGGCCGGCTTCGAGGTCGCCTGGGACCGCCACGTCGACGACCCGCTCGGGAGTTCGGCCTACTTCGTCTGCGCGAAGCTGCCCGCGTAGTTCCGCGGGTCGTGGGTGACGGGCCTCCCTCCTCAGCCACCGGACTGGCCCACACTTTTATCAGGTCGTTAACCGACGTGTTTTCTATGGTTTACGAGACGGGAAACCGGACTGTCGACGAGGCCGTCGAGCGCGTGCTCGCGGGCGAGCGGCTGGCCCGCCGGGACGGGCTGGCGCTTATCGCACAGCCGGTCGAGGACCTGGCGCCCGCCGCCGACTACGTGCGGTCGGAACTGGGCGACGACACGGTCGATGCTTGCTCGATCGTGAACGCAAAGGCGGGTAACTGCGCGGAGGACTGCGGGTTCTGTGCCCAGTCGGTCCATTTCGACACTGGCATCGACACCTACGATTTCCTCGACCCCGAGCGGATCCTCGAAGCGGCCAAGCGGGCCGAGCGCGACGGCGCCCAGCGCTTCGGCGTGGTGGTTGCCGAGAAGGGCGTCTCGAAGCGAAAGCGCCCCGGGGAGTGGGCCGAAGTGCTTCGGGCCATCCGGCTCGTTCGTGACGAGACTGACGTCGAAGTCGACGCCTCACTGGGTATCCTGACCGAGACGGAGGCCCGGATCCTCGCCGAGGAGGGGATCAACCACTACAACCACAACATCGAGACCTCGCCACGGTTCTTCCCGGAGGTCGTCGAGACCCACTCCTTCGCGGACCGGGTCCACACGCTGGAGGTCGCGAAGGAGGCGGGGATGGACCTCTGTGCGGGAGTCATCCTCGGGATGGGCGAGTCGCCGACCGACCGCGTCGACGCCGCCGTCGCGCTCCAGGAGGTGGGCGTCTCCTCGCTCCCGGTGAACATCCTCAACCCCGTAGCGGGGACGCCGCTGGGCGAGGCATTCGGGGACTCTGCGGACATCACCACGGACGAGATCCTGAAGACGATCGCAGTCTACCGGCTACTCCACCCCGAAGCGCGGGTCCGGCTGACCGGGGGTCGGGAGGCCAACCTCGCGGTCGACGAGCAACACCTCCCCTTCGAGGCCGGCGCAGACGGCATTCTGACGGGCGACTATCTCACCACGTCCGGCCAGTCGCCGGGCGACGACATCGAGATCATCGAGCGGGCCGGGATGGAACCGAACCGGGAGGCAAACGAGTTCGACCCGGAGACTGTGAAGGCCCGGACGAGGGCCGAGGAGGGGCCCGACACCGCAGCGGGGACGGCGACGAGCAACGCGACCGACGACTGAGCCCCGCGGGTGCTGGCCTTCCTGAGTGGGCCTGTCGGTAGTCGAGGGAAACACAAAGGGAAACGAGAGGGCCGGGGAGGCCCCCGCGTGTGACACTACGGAGCCAACTGGCTCCGTGAAAAAGTAGCGGCTGCGGCGACAAAAGCCTGTTCGTGACTCGAGTTGCGGGGAACTGCCGCTACATCCGGTTAGCGGCCAGTGAGCCGCGTCTCGCCGGCTCTGACCGCGTCGCCCTTCGAGACGGCCAGGTCCGACCGGTCGACCTCCGGGGGGAAGCGGAGGTCGACCCGGCTGCTGAAGGAGATGTGCCCGATCCGCTCGCCGCGGTCGACGGTGACCCCCTCGGTGACGTAGGGGTGGATCCGCCGGGCAACCGCGCCGGCTATCAGGACCACCTCGTGGTCGCCGAAGTCGACCCGGAGCCGCTCGTTGCGGTCCGAGGACTTGGTGAAGGCGGGCCAGTGTCCACCCGGCGAGTGCTCGACGGCCTCGACGGTTCCGCCGTACGGTGCCCTGTTCACGTGGACGTGGTGGAGATTCATGAAAATGCCCAGGCGGAGCCGGTCGCCCTCCTCGCGCAGCACGGAGACGGTTCCGTCGGCCGGTGCGACGACCCCCTCGGCCGGGACGGCCCGCTCGGGGTCGCGGTGGAACCAGAACACCGCCCCCGTGACGGCCCAGAGGGCGACGCCCGCGGGGAGCCAGAGGACTGCGGCGACCAGGCCGACTGCCGCTACAGGGACACCGAAGCGCCAAGCGCCGCGGGCGAAGGCGTTCACGGACGCCAGTACGCGCGCCTGGGCACAAAGCTGTCGGCTCGGACCTCGGCGGCCGGCGCCTGACGCGGGATATATTACCGCTGCCCGACGAACAGGCATGTGACTCGCGAGGAACTGGCCGCGTTCGACGACGAGGTCCTGCTGTCCGTGGGTACCGAGGTCGGAGCCGAGCGGTTGGCTGCCCTCGCCCGCGAGCACCAGGCCGGCGTCCGGGACCTCCCGGGCGTCGACGACATCGTCTACGAGTGGCGCCGCGGGCTCCCCTGGGACCCGCTGCTCTTTCGCTCCCCGGAGGTCTACGTCCTCGCCGTGCCGAACCGCGTCTGGGCGGAGTTTCTCGACCGATTGAGCCCCGAGGACCCGGAGGCAGAGGCGCTCCGGGAACTCCACGACCGGCAGGCCCGGCGGACGCTCGAGCGGGTCGCCAGACAAGAGGTGACTGACGCGCTCGACGCCCGTGCAGCCATGGTCCTTACCCGGCCGTGAGTACCGCCTACCCAGCCGTGAGCAGTGCTCGACGGCCTGGGCGGATGGCTGGGCCGTACCCCCTGTCGCTCGGGCTGGAGGATTTGTATTTCCAAAAATTCTATTTTCGATAAGAGAATCATTCTTTGCCAATAGGAGTCTTTATATGCCTGGCGGACCGATCTATAGATGTAATGAGTACCCAGAAACGCGTCCAGCAGGAGTTCGGGACTGTCCAAGAGAGCGATGCGCTGCGCCTCGACGAGGAGAAGGCCGAGCAGATCATCGACGCGCTGAACACGGAGCTTGCGGACACGTACGTCCTCTACCATCAGCTCAAGAAGCACCACTGGAACGTCGAGGGCGCGGAGTTCCGCGACCTCCACCTGTTCCTGGGTGACGCCGCCGAGCACGCCGAGGAGGCCGCCGACGAACTCGCCGAGCGCGCCCAGGCGCTCGGCGGGACGCCCGTCGCGGGGTTGGAGGCCATGCAGGACCACGCGACCGTCGAGCCCGAGGACGACGACGTCTACGGGATCCGCGACTCCTTGGAGGCGGACATGGAGGTCTACGGCGACATCATCGAGAGGATGCGCGACCACGTCGAGCTCGCCGAGAACCTCGGCGACCACGCGACGGCCCAGATCATCCGCGAGCTCCTCGTGCAGGTCGAGGAAGACGCACACCACATCGAGCACTACCTCGAGGACGACTCGCTGGTGCTCGAACAGAGCGTCAACTGACGACGGACTGACGGCCGCGGTCTGTTTCGAGCCAGCTGGGGGAACGAGACGTCGAGAACACAGGGTGACGAGTCGATAGTCACGTCCGGAACGCGAGAAAAACCGTGTGTCGCTACGGGTCCAGCGGGACGGTCAGGTCGGTCGCGATCCAGCCGTCCCTGTTGCCCTGCTCGACGAAGACGGTGCGGTCGGGCGAACTCTTGTGTGCGGTCACCGGCTGTTCGCTGTCGTCGTCGCCCAACCGTTCCCCGTGAGACGCTGTCATCGACTTGGATTAGGCAACCCTAAATCTAAAAGGGTTTTGGTCGGCCTAGTCCGTGAGTGGCTTGTGCGGGGAGCACCCACGGACTGGTATGAGCGACGGGGAGCGGCGTGGCGACAGTGAGAGCGGGAGTGGGGACCGACGAGTCGGACGTGGAGCCGAGGGAGTCCGTGACGAACAGCTCCGCGAGCGGGTCGAGGACCTCGCGGGGACGCTCGCGGACCTGGAGGGAGAACTCCGCGAGCAGCGCCGGCGCCCGCGGCTGCGCGACCTGGTCCGGTTCACCCGGGAGGTGACGATCCCCGCCGTCATTCTCGTCCTCCGGACCAACATCGAGGCGCTGAAACTGCTCCAGCGGGCGCTGGCCTTCGGCGACCGGGAGCAGCGCGGCCGGGGGAACCGACTCAGGGAGCGGGCGGAGGCAGCCGGCCGGTCGGCCCTGACGGAGCTCGACAGCGCGCTGGAGGACCTCGGTGACGCCCTGTCGGCGAGCCCGCGGGACGGCCGCGCCCGGGACCTGTTGGAGGAAGCCCGCGACCTCCAGACCGAAGTCGAGGCAGAACTATCCCGCGGGCCGGAACCCGGCGCAGGTCCGGAGGGGGGCGACCCGGGAGGCGTCGACATCGACGTCGACGCCGAACTCCAGTCGATAAAGGACGAACTCGACGAAAACGACGGGACCGAGGACAGGAACGGGAGCGACGGGGATGGAACCGACGGGGGCGGGACCGATGGGAACGACGCCGGATAACGCGAGCAGTGAAGCGGCGCCGGCGGGCAGTAGCGGCTACTCCACCGGCTCGAACCGGTAGCCGTCCCAGGCCTGACTCGCGGGCTCGCGGATCCCCGCGCCGGGCTCCCGGAGCTCGTCGACGTGGACCGGCTGGACGCGGTTCCCCGTCTCTACGTCGTCGGTGGTCGTCCCACCCAGCGCCCGCACCGAGGTGCCGTCGACGTCGAACTCGACGATGGCAAGCGTGTTGGGCTCGCGGACCCCCGGCGGCGTGGCGGTGCTCGTCGTCCATGTCACCACCTCGCCGGTCCGGTCGGCGAGGTCGACCGTCTCGACCTGCTCCTCCCCGCACTCCGGGCAGACGGCGTGGCCCGGGTAGGTGAGGTGGCCGTTCGGACAGCGGTGGGCGTCGAGGCTCATGCGCTTACCCCCTCGACCAGCGTCGTCACGACGCAGTTCCCGAACCCGCCGACGTTGCAGGCCAGCCCGCGGTCGGCCTCGACCTGCCGGTCGCCGGCCTCACCCTGGAGCTGCTCGTACAGCTCGACGACCTGGGCCACGCCGCTCGCCCCGAGCGGGTGACCCTTGGACTTCAGGCCGCCGGAAGTGTTCACCGGAAGGTCACCATCCCGGGCCGTCGTCCCCTCCTGAGCCATTCGCCAGGCAGTCCCCTGGTCGGCGAAGCCGAGCCCCTCGAGCTGGAGGAACTCGAGGATGGTGAACATGTCGTGCAGTTCGGCGATATCGACGTCCTCGCGGTCCCAGCCGGCCATCCCGAAGGCCTGCTCGCCGCTCTCGACGACGCCGTTCATGACTGTGGGGTCGTCGCGCTCGTGGACGACGTGGGTGTCGGTCGCGCCGCCGACCCCTGCCACCCGGACGTACTCCTCGGCGTACTCCTCGGCGCGGTCGGCCGGACAGAAGAGCAGGGCGGCGCTCCCGTCGGTCACCGGACAGAAGTCGTACAGCCGCAGCGGGTCCGCGATGATCGGGCTCTCGAGGGCGGTCTCGACGTCGATCTCCGTTTGAAATTGGGCGTTGGGGTTCAGCGCCCCGTTGGCGTGGTTCTTGACGGCGACCGCCGCGAGGCTCTCGCGGGGCGCGTCGAAGCGCTCGAGGTAGTGGCGGGCGGTCAACCCAGCGAAGGAGGGCAGGGTGACGCCGTGTTTGTACTCGACGGGGTGAGTCAGCGAGGCGATGACGTCCGTCGACTCCGCGGTCGTCCTGTGGGTCATCTTCTCGGCCCCCACGAGCAACGTGCAGTCGCTGGCGCCGGAGGCGACCGACTGCCAGGCCTCGTAGACCCCCGAGCCACCGGTCGCGGAGGTGTTGTCGACCCGCTCGGCGTAGGCCCCCAGCATCCCCATGTCGTGGGCCAGCGCGTTCATCAGCCCGGTCTGTCCCTCGAACTCGCCGCTCGCCATGTTGGCGACGTAGAGGTGCTCGACGTCTTCGCGGGGGGCTCCGGCGTCCGCGAGACACGCTTCCCCTGCCTCCGCGAGCAGCTCGCGGACCCAGGCGTCGCGCTGGCCGAACTGTGTCATCGACGCGCCGATGATTGCGACGTCCATACCTCCCCAATCGACCCCCCCGGTCTTTGCCCTTGCTGTCGGGGCGGAGCGACAGGTATTTTAGGGTTGCCTAAAGACGTCTGTGTAGAGATGTTAGGTCAGCCTAAACCGTCGGGCGCGGGCGACGTCTGCGTCGTCGTTCCGACGGTGCGCGAGCCCGAGTGTGTGCGGGCCTACGTCCGTAACGCCCGCCAGCACGGCTTCGACACCGACAGGCTCCACGTCGTGCTCGTCACGGAGGACTTCTGTGACACCGCCGGGATGGAAGCGATGCTCGAGGGCCTGGACGTGTCGGGCGCAGTCTTCGACGGGACCCGGCGCGAGCAGTGGCTCGAGCGCAACGGCGTCGGCGGCTTCTCGCACCTGATCCCGGAGGCCAGCCACGCCCAGACCTCCTTCGGGCTGCTGTACCTGTGGACCCACGACTTCCCCTACGGGGTGTTCATCGACGACGACACCCGGCCCCACGACGAGGGGGACTTCTTCGGGACCCACCTGCGCAACCTCGGCTTCGAGGGCGAGACCGAGCAGGTGTCTTCCGACGAGCAGTGGGTGAACGTCCTCTACCAGAACGCCGACGAACACGACCTCTACCCGCGGGGGTACCCCTACAGCGCGATGGACGAGACGGTCGAGCGCACGACCGCCGCGGTCGACGACGTCGTCGCCTCCCAGGGGCTGTGGACGAACGTGCCCGACCTCGACGCCGTCCGGATCCTGATGGACGGTGACCTCCGGGGGCAGGCCCAGACCCGCACCAGCGCCGAGGATTTCGAGGGTGACTTCGTCGTCGCGCCGGGGAACTACCTGACCGTCTGCTCGATGAACCTGGCCTTCCGCCGGGAGGTCGTCCCCGCGTTCTACCAGATGCCGATGGACGACAACGAGTGGGACGTGGGCCGGTTCGACGACATCTGGAGTGGCCTGTTTCTCAAGCGGGCCTGCGACGTCCTGGGCAAGCAGGTCTACAACGGGCAGCCGCTCTGCGAGCACAACAAGGCACCGCGCTCGACCTTCTCGGACCTGACCAACGAGGTCCACGGACTGGAACTCAACGAACACATCTGGGAGGTGGTCGACGGGGCGGGGGCCGACGCCGACAGCTACGCCGGCGTCGCCCGCGACATCGCGCAGAGGCTCGCGAACGGTGACTTCTCCGACTACGAGAACGGCGCCTTCCTGAACCACTGCGGGGAGTACACGCTGGACTGGCTGGACTGTCTCGACGCACTGACCGACACACAGCCGACCGCGGTCGCACAGCCTGCGGGGGACGACTGACCCATGACAGACGACACGCCACCGACGGATCGACGGACCGAGGCCGGGACGCGCCGCGTCTCGCGGCGGAAACTGCTCGCGACGACGGGCCTCGCGGGGGCGACTGCACTGGCCGGCTGTAGCGGCTTCCTCGGCGGCGGGGACGACGGCGGGCCGTCCGCCGGCGAGGTCGGCCTCGCACAGTTCCGTGGCTCCGGGCCGCTCGTGGAGTCCCGCGGCGAGCTCGGCGGGACCCGCATTGCCGACCTGCCCGACCTCTCGGGAGAGCTGAACCTCTACATCGGCGGCGGCGAGGGAGGGCTCTACCTCGACCTGCTCGACCTCTTTACGCGGATCTACGACGACTTCTCGTACAATCAGAACATGGATTCCTCGGCCAGCCTGGCCAACACCATCGTCACCGAAGTCGAGCAGGGCGCCAGCCGGGCGGACGTGTTCGTCGCCGTCGACGCCGGCTCGCTGGCCGCCGTCGCCCAGCAGGATGCTGCCGAGTCGCTCTCCTCGACGGTGACCGACATGCCGGACGGCGACTTCGCGACGGACAACTGGGTCGGGGTCGCCGGCCGTGCCCGCGCGGTCCCCTACAACACGAACCAGCTGTCCGCGAGTGACATCCCCGACACCGTCCAGGCGTTCCCGGAGGTCGCGGCCTTCGGGAACGACCTCGGGTGGGCGCCGACTTACAGCGCCTTCCAGTCGTTTGTTACGGCGATGCGCCTGCTCCGCGGGGAAGAGACTACCCGCC
>JAZKSZ010000050.1:0-12406 GCA_036625795.1 Haloarculaceae archaeon | reverse complement strand
ACGCCCTGGTGGCGGTCGACGCCGAAGCCGTCGACCTGCGTCCGCAGCGTCTCCAGGAACGCCGAGCCGTCCTGGGAGCCGACGCCCGGGTAGTTGAACAGGTGGGCGCTGTGCATCCACGTCCCGTCGGTGTCGAAGACCGCGGTGTCGAGGCCGTTCTTCTCGGTGAACAGTGCCGCACTCAGGCCGGCGGGGCCACCGCCGACGACTGCGACGTCTACGTCGGTCATATCCCCCCGTGGCTACTCGGGTCAGCCTCAAAGGGATTGGGTAACCGGCCACTCACCGCCCGCAGGGTTCGGGAGTGCCCGTCGGCGCGCTTTCGTCGCGCCTACCGCACGGCCTCGGTCGCCGCGCGCATGATTTCGATGGCCTCCTTGACCTCCTCGATGTCCGTCGCGTAGGAGATCCGGGCGTAGCCCTCCCCCGCGGCGCCGAAGGCCTCGCCGGGCACGACCACGACCCCGCGGTCGATGACCTCGTCGACCCACCCCTCGGGCACCTCTGGCATCGCGTAGAAGGCCCCCTTCGGCGTGGGACACTCAAGCCCCATGTCCGCGAGCCCCTCCAGCAGGACGTCCCGGCGGCGCTCGAAGGCGGCGAGCATCTCGTCGACGCCGTCCTGGGGACCCGAGAGGGCGGCCTCGGCGGCGTACTGGGCGGGGGCGCTGGCACACGCCTGGGCGTACTGGTGGACCCGGAGCATCCGCTCGATGCGGTCGTTGGAGGCCACGACCCACCCCAGCCGCCAGCCGGTCATCGAGTAGGCTTTCGAGCAGGCGTTGACGACGGCAACGTTGTCGCGCTCGGCGAACTCCGCCGGCGAGCGGTGCTCCCCCTCGAAGATTTGGTGTTCGTAGACCTCGTCGGAGATGCAGAGCACGTCGTGCTCGTCGGCGATCCGGGCGAACTCGCGCATATCCTCGGGGGACTGGACCGCCCCCGTCGGGTTCGCGGGGCTGTTGACGACGAACGCGGCGGTGTTCTCGGTGATGGCCGCCTCGACGTCCGCGGGGTCGAGCGTGAGGTCGTCACGGAGGGAGACGGGAACCGGTTCGCCGCCCGCCAGGTGGGTCAGCGCCTCGTAGGAGACGAAGCCGGGGTCCGGGATGACGACTTCCTCACCCTCGTCGACGTGCGCTTCGATGGCGATGTGCAGCGCCTCCGACCCGCCGGCGGTGGCGATGACGTCCTCGGGGTCGACCGCCAGACCGTTGTCCCGGCGGTGTTTCGCGGCGATAGCCTCCCGGAGTTCCAGCGTGCCCTTGTTGGAGGTGTAGGCGTCGGCCTTCCCGGCCTCGATGGCCTCCACGGCGGCCCGGCGGGCGTGCTCGGGCGCCGGGAAGTCGGGTTGGCCGAGCCCGAGGTTGATGGCGTCCTCGCCGGCAGCCTCGAACACCTCGCGGATGCCGCTGATCGAGACGCGCTCGACGCGCTCGGAGAAGCCTGCGGCGTCTGTCATACTCCCACCGGGGGGCCGCGGGCCGATAACTGTTGGTGGTCCGGCCGGCACGCGACACCGCACAAAAACCTACCGGCGACTCGCCCGGCGGGAAACCGCGTGTCTGGGTATATGTGATGGGCGTGCCCACCGGGACGTATGAGACGACTCCACCGGCGGGCGCTGTTGACGGCGGCCGCGGCGGGAGTGGCGGCGCTGACCGGCTGCCAGTCGGCCAGCGAGACACCGACCGGCGGCGACGCGACGCCGACCGACACGCCCACCGACGGCCCCGACGGACCCGGAAGCCCGACCCCCGGGACGCCCGGGGAGTGGTCACCAGAGCCGGCCGAACTCGAGGGCCGGGCCCGCGAGTTCCTCGGACTGCTCCGGGATGGGGAGTTCGAGGCCGCCCACGAGCGGTTCGCGCCCGCCGCGGCCTCGCAGATCTCCGTCGAGCAACTGGAGAGGACGTGGGGGGGGATCACCGACCAGTTCGGGGGCTACCTCGGCCTCTCGGGGGTCGAGCACGGCGAGAGCGGGGGCTACCGCGTCGTCACGGGAACCGCCCGGTTCGAGCGCGGCCAGCTCCGGGTCGTCGTCTCCTTCGGCGAGGAAGGGGTCGTCGGCTTCCGGGTCGTTCCCGGCAGCGGTGGCCAGTGGTCCCCGGCCGGCTACGTCGACCAGTCGGCGTTCACCGAACGCGAACTGACGCTGTCGACGCCAGTCGACTGCTCGCTGGGCGCGACGCTCACGCTGCCCCGGGGCGACGGCGACGTCCCGGGTGTGGTCTTCGTCCACGGCTCGGGACCCAACGACCGCGACGAGACCGTCGGCCCGACCAAGCTGTTCAAGGACCTCGCCTGGGGGCTTGCCTCCCGCGGGGTCGCGAGCCTGCGCTACGACAAGCGGACCGCGGCCTGCGATATCGACCTGGCCGACGCCACCATCGACGACATCGTGACCGACGACGCGCTGACCGCGGTCGAGCGCCTCCGCGGGGTCGACCGTGTCCCTGACGAGGACGTCGTGGTGGTCGGCCACAGCATCGGCGCGACGCTCGCTCCCCGGGTCGCGGCCCGCGACGGGCGTCTCGCCGGGGTCGTGATGCTCGCCGCGCTCGCCCGGCCGGTGACCGACGCCCTGCTCCAGCAGAACCGGTATCTCGTCGAGCGCGACGGCACCGTCACCGAGGCCGAACAGGAGCAACTCGACGAGGTCGGGCGCCTGGTCGAGCGGATCCGGACCGGCGACATCCCCGACGGCGAGGTGCTCTACCTCGGCGGCGACGAGTACTGGCAGACCCTCCGGGCGTACGACCCCGTCGCCACCGCCCGCGACCTCTCGCTCCCGCGGCTCGTGCTGCAGGGCGAGCGGGACTACCAGGTCACCCCGGAGGGCGACTTCGCCCGGTGGCAGGAGGCGCTGGGCGGCCAGGAGTCGGTGACACTCCGGCAGTACGACCGGCTGAACCACCTGTTCATGCCCGGCGAGGGCCAGCCTGGGCCGGAGGAGTACTTCCGGCCGAACAACGCCCCCGAGCGGGTGGTCGAGGATATCGCGGCCTTCGTGACCGAACACACGTAGCCGGGTGGCCGTGACCGCGGGCGGCGCGGCGGCCGACCGCCGCGGGCGCCGTGGCAGCAGTCCGCCGCGCGGAAGCGAACACTCGCCGTCCCCACACTTTGATACGCCGACAGTCCGACCGTCGGGTATGGACGTGCTCGTCGTCGACGCCTTCGCGACGGAGCCGATGGCCGGCCGGCCCGTCGCCGTCTTCCCGGACGCGGACCTGACCGGCGACCAGTACCGCGCGGTCGCCGAGGAACTCGGGGCCGCGGGGGCGCTCGCGGCCGAGCCCGACGGCCTGTACGCGGTCGGTGCCCGGGCGGACGTGGCGCTGGCGGTCGCCGCAGGGGCGCTGGTCGAGCGGGGTCGCGACCCCGGTCCCGCCACGGTTCGGGGCCCCCGCGACCTCGAGGCGGCGTTCGCGGCCGACGGGACCGTCACGGTCGAACTGCCGGCCGCCGAGTCCCGCCCGGTCGAGGTGAGCGAGAGCGAGGTCGCGGATGCGCTGGGGGTCGACCGCGCCGCGCTCGCGGACGTGGGTGCGGACCTGCCGATGGCCCGCGTCTCGGCCGGCGCGGGCTACCTGGCGGTCCCGGTCAACTTCATGGAGCATCTGGGGAACGCCGACCCCGACCGGGAGTGGGTGGCGGGCGTGCTCGACGAGACGGACACCGAGGCGCTGTATGCGTTCACCTTCGACACGCTCGCGGCCGAGACCGACTGGAACGCCCGCGTGTTCACCCGGGAGGGCGAGGTGGCGACGAGCGCCCGGGCCGCGGCCGCCGCTGCGGGGTACGTCCGCCGGCAGGGCGCGCTGGACGCCGACAGGGAGTCGCTCGTCGCCGCGTCGGGCCACTTCATCGACCGGCCCTCGCGGGTGCGGGTCGAGCTGGCCGGGGCCGGCCCCACGGTCGCCGGGACGGCACTGCCGGTCTTCGACGGGACCGTCACCGTCCCCGAGCCCGACGAGGACGACATTCTGGAGGTCTAGACGGGCGGCTCCCCAGCCGGCGAGAGTGTGGTGCCCGCCGCAAGACCAGCACACACGGCTAGATATATCCGCCCGAGGCCGGAACTACCGGGTGATGGGACGGCTATCGACGCTGTTCGCCCCCGACCGGGTGGCCGTGGTGGGCGCGAGCGACGAGGCGGGGTCGGTCGGCCGGGCGGTGACCGGCCATCTCGTCGAGGACTTCGCCGGGGAGGTGCTTGCGGTCAACCCCAACCGCGAGACTGTCCTCGGACTCGCCTGCCACGACTCGCTGTCGGCGCTCGACGCGCCGGGGGAGGTCGACGTCGCGGTGGTCCTGGTCCCGCCGGAGCCGGCCGTCGAGGCGGTCCGCGAGGCCGGCGCGGTCGGCATCGAGAACGTCGTGGTCGTCACGGCGGGCTTCTCGGAGGCCGGCAGCGAGGGTGCCGCCCGCGAGCGCGAACTGGCCGCGGCCGCCGAAGAGCACGACCTGAACCTCGTGGGCCCCAACTCGCTGGGGATCATGTCGACCCCCTCGGGGCTGAACGCCACCTTCGCCCCGACCAGCCCCGACCCCGGCTCGGTCTCCTTCATGAGCCAGTCGGGCGCGTTCATCACGGCGGTGCTCGACTGGGCAAGCGAGCGCCGGCTCGGCTTCAAGGACGTCGTCTCGCTGGGCAACAAGGCCGTCCTCGACGAGAGCGACTTCGTCCGGGAGTGGGGCGAGGACCCCGACACCGACGTCGTCCTCGGATACCTGGAGGACGTCGCGGACGGCCGGCGGTTCGTGGAGGCCGCTCGGGAGGTGACCCGAGAGACGCCGGTGGTGGTCGTCAAGTCCGGCCGGACGGAGGCGGGCGCGACCGCCGCGGCCTCCCACACGGGCGCGATGGCCGGCAGCGACCGGGCCTACGAGGCCGGGCTGGCGCAGGCGGGCGTGGTCCGGGTCGACACCGTCGAGGAGCTGTTCGACGCCGCCGCAGTGCTGGCGGGCCAGCCCCTGCCCGACCGCGACGAGGTGGCGATCGTCACCAACGCCGGCGGCCCGGGCGTGATGACCACCGACGCTGTCGGCGACACCGACCTCGGGCTGGCCTCGCTGACTGACGACACCCGCGAGGCGCTCCGCGAGGGGCTGCCCGGAGGTGCGAACATCCACAACCCGGTCGATATCATCGGCGACGCGCCCGTCGAGCGGTTCGAGCGGGCGCTGGACACGGTGCTCGGAGACCCGAACGTCGGGATGGCGGTCGTCCTCGCGTGTCCGACCGCGACGCTGTCCTTCGACGACCTCGCGGCGGCGGCCGTCGACCTGGAGGCCGAGCACGGCGTCCCGATGGCGGCGGTGCTGATGGGGGGAGCATCGACCCGGTCGGCGGCGGCGACGCTGAGCGAGGCGGGGGTCCCCTCCTATTTCGACCCTGCGCGCGCGGTCGACAGCCTGGAGACCCTCGCGGAGTACGCCGACATCCGGGAGCGCGAGCGCGTCGAGCCGACGACCTTCGAGGTCGACCGCGAGCGCGCCCGGGCCGTGCTCGACCGCGCCCGCGAGCGCGACACGACCCGGCTGGGCGTGGAGGCCATGGAGCTACTGGACGCGTACGGCATCCCCACGCCGGCGGGCGCGGTAGTCGACGACCCCGCGGAGGCGGTCGCCGTCGCCGAGGAGATCGGCGGGGAGGTCGTGATGAAAGTCGTCAGCCCGGACATCCTCCACAAGTCCGACATCGGCGGCGTCGAGGTTGGCGTCCCGGCCGAGGAGGTGCGGGATGTCTACGAGACGCTGGTCGCGCGGGCCAGGCGGTACCAGCCCGACGCGACGGTGCTCGGTGTGCAGGTCCAGGAGACCGTCGACGTCGATTCGGGGACGGAGACGATCGTCGGCATCAACCGCGACCCGCAGTTCGGCCCGCTCGTCCTCTTCGGGCTGGGCGGGGTGTTCGTGGAGGTGTTCGAGGACACCGCCGTCCGGGTCGCGCCAGTCCCCGAGCCCGAGGCCCGGGCGATGACCGAGGGGATCGAGGCCGCGCCGCTGTTGCGCGGGGCGCGGGGCCGGGACCCGGTCGACCTGGACGGACTCGTGGCGGTCATCCAGCGGCTCTCCCAGCTCGCGACCGACTTCCCGGCCGTTCAGGAGCTCGACATCAACCCCGTCGTCGCGACGGCCGAGGGCGCGACGGCGGTGGACCTGCGGCTCACCCTCGACAGGGAGGCGCTATGAGCACGCTACTGGTCACATCGACGGCGGAGAGCACAGGCAAGACGGCTATCGCGGTCGCCCTGGCGCGGCTCGCCCAGCAGCGCGGCGCGGCGGTGGGCTACATGAAGCCGAAGGGCACCCGCCTGGAGAGCGTGGTCGGCAAGACCCGCGACGAGGACCCCGCGCTGGCTCGCGAGGTGCTGGGGCTGGAGGCCGACATGGGCCAGCTCGAGCCCGTCGTGTACTCGCCGACGTTCGTCCAGGAGGCCGTCCGCGGCCGGGAGGACCCCGACGCGCTACGCGAGCGGGTCGAGGAGTCGTTCGCGGCGCTGTCGGAGGGGGTGGACCTGATGGTCTTGGAGGGCGGCGGGCGGCTGTGGACCGGCGGCGTGGTCGAGCTGACCGACCCCGCCGTCGCCGACCTGCTCGACGCCCGGGCGGTGCTGGTGAGCCGCTACGCCGGGGCCGGCGACCTCGACGACGTGCTCGCGGGGGCGGAGGCCTTCGGCGACCGGCTGGCGGGTGTGCTGTTCAACGCCGTCGAGGGCGCCCACATGGACGGGCTGCTAGAGGATGCCGCGCCCTTCCTCGAGGGGCGGGGCGTCGCCAGCCTCGGGGCGGTCCCCCGCGACGAGCGGCTGGCGGGCGTCAGCGTCGCTGCCCTCCGGCGGGGTGTGGGCGGCGACCTGCTGACGCCGGAGGCGCCGACCGACGGGCTGGTCGAGCGGGTGGCCGTCGGCGCGATGGGAGCGGATGCGGTGCTCGACCACCTGCGGCGGACCCGGCGGGCGGCGCTGGTGACCGGCGGGGACCGCGCGGACGTCCAGACGGCCGCCCTCGAAGCCGGCGGGCTGGCCTGTCTCGTACTCACCGGTGGCTACCGCCCCTCGAATGCCGTCCTCGGGAAGGCTGCCGACCGCGGGGTGCCGGTCGTGCTGGTCGACGCCGAGACCCGGACGGCCGTCGACCGCGTCGAGGAGACGCTGCGCTCGGGCCGGACCGATACCGAGGCGGCGGTCGACCGGATGGCCGACCTGCTCGCCGAGCGCGTCGACGTCGAGACGCTGCTGGACCTGGAAGGGTGAGCGCCCGCGGTCGCAGACGCGGGTAGGTGTGGCGGCGGTAGACACGACGAAAACCGGGCGAAGCGACGGCGAGCGCGGTGGAGACGTGCGGCGGAGATGGGCGGCGGAGATGGGCGGCGGAACCAGGGCTGCTCGCGTTGCCGGGCGCACAGCCGGAGTCAGAAGGTTCATTATCGTACTTGTTCAGAGTCTCACCCACGCACATGGCTGTACTCTGGCTGGACGACATCCGGGGCGACGACCTGGGGGCCGTCGGCGGGAAGGCGGCGTCGCTCGGGGAGTTGACGGCCGCGGGCTTGCCGGTGCCGCCGGCGTTTGTCGTGACCGCCGACACGTACCGCTCGTTCATCGAGGAGACGGGGATCGACGGGGAACTGTTCGAAGTCGTCGACGTCGACACCGACGACTCGAAGGCGCTGGCGGAGGCCGCCGAGCGCGCGGGCGAACTGATCCGCGAGACCCCCATTCCGGAGTCGATCCGCGAGGAGGTCATGGTGGCCTACGGGGAGATCGGCGACGATGCGCCGGTCGCCGTCCGCTCCTCGGCGACTGCGGAGGACCTGCCCGACGCCTCCTTCGCCGGCCAGCAGGAGACCTTCCTGAATATCACCGGCGAGACCCTCCTCGAGCGGGTCCGGGAGTGCTGGGCCTCGCTGTTCACCCAGCGAGCCATCTACTACCGCCAGGAGCAGGGCTTCGCCCACGACGTCGTCGACATCGCCGTGGTCGTCCAGCGGATGGTCGACGCCGACAAGTCCGGCGTGATGTTCACCAGCCACCCCTCGACCGGCGCGGGCGTGATCACCATCGAGGCCGCGTGGGGGCTCGGCGAGGCGGTCGTCTCCGGCGCGGTCACCCCGGACAACTACGTCATCGACCGGGAGACCGGCGACCTGCGGGAGACCACCGTCGCCGAGAAGAAGGTGATGCACGTCCGGGACCCCGAGACCGGCGAGACCGTCGAGCGGGAGGTGCCCGAAGACAGGCGCGGGACCCAGGTCCTCGGCGAGGCCGAACTCGAGGAGTTGCGGGCGCTGGGCGAGGAGATCGAGGCCCACTACGGCGACCCCCAGGACGTCGAGTGGGCCATCGAGGACGGCGAGGTCTACCTGCTCCAGTCCCGGCCGATCACGACCATCGCCGAGGGCGCCGGGGAGGGCGGCGTCGCCGACGGCGGCCTCGCCGAGGAGGACGAAGAAGACCTCATCCTCACGGGGCTGGGCGCGAGCCCGGGCCGGGCCTCCGGCGAGGCACGGATCATCCGGAAGCTCGACGAGCTGGACAAGGTCGGCGACGGCGACGTCATCGTCGCCGAGATGACCACCCCCGACATGGTGCCCGCGATGAAGCGGGCGGCGGGCATCGTCACCGACGAGGGCGGGATGACCTCCCACGCCGCGATCGTCTCCCGGGAGCTTGGCGTACCCGCGGTCGTCGGCGCGGAACACGCCACCGACCGCCTCGAGGACAGCCAGGTCATCACCATCGACGGCGAGAAAGGCAGCGTCGAGGCCGGCAGCGAGGCCGACGACGAGCGCGACGCGATCGAGGAGGTCCGCCCGCAGGCGCCGGTCAAGCCGATGACCGCCACGGAGGTGAAGGTCAACGTCTCGATCCCCGACGCCGCCGAGCGCGCCGCCGCGACCGGCGCGGACGGCGTCGGCCTCCTGCGGCTGGAACACCTGGTGCTCTCGCTGGGCAAGACCCCCGAGCGGTACATCGAGGACCACGGGGCCGATGAGTATATCGAGCAGATCGTCGACGGGGTTCGGGGCGTGGCCGACGAGTTCTACCCCCGGCCCGTCCGCGTGCGGACGCTCGACGCCCCCACCGACGAGTTCCGCCAGCTCGAGGGTGGCGAGGACGAGCCCACCGAGCACAACCCGATGATGGGCTATCGGGGGATCCGCCGCAGCCTCGACCGACCCGACGTCTTCGAGCACGAACTCGAGGCGTTCAAGCGACTGTTCGAGATGGGCTACGACAACGTCGAGGTAATGTTCCCCCTCGTGAATGACGTCGACGACGTGCAGGCGGCCCGCCGGCTGATGGAGGGTATCGGGATCGACACCGAAAAGCGCTCGTGGGGCGTGATGGTCGAGACCCCCGCCTCCGCACTCTGCATCGAGGAGATGGCCAACGTCGGCATCGACTTCGCCTCCTTCGGGACCAACGACCTGACCCAGTACACGCTCGCGGTCGACCGCAACAACGGGCAGGTCGCCGACCGGTACGACGCCAACCACAAGGCGATCCGCCAGCTCATGGCCCAGACCATCGAGGTCTGCCGGGAGCACGACGTGGCGACCAGCATCTGCGGGCAGGCCGGCTCCGACACCGACATGGTCCGCTTCCTGGTCCGGGAGGGGATCACCTCCATCTCCGCGAACATCGACGCCGTCCGGGACGTCCAGCACGAGGTCAAGCGCGTCGAGCAGAAACTGCTGTTGGACTCGGTGCGGTGACGAGCGCCGGACGCGTGGATTCGCCGCCGTTCCGTGAACTCTGAGCGGAACCCCGGAGAAGGCAGGTATGTAGCAGACACCGGGAAGGCCGGAGCCACAGCGCGTCGGCCGCGTACTCTCCTCGGTGTGGACTGAGCCTCCAGCCGACACGGGGCCACAGCAGGCTCCGCGCACTTCCCGGACGGACCCACTGTCACCCGACGTCCCGGGCCGGGAAGGCATCCCCTGTCGGGGAGTGTGGCCGGGCTCACGTTGTCCCGCGCGCGAGCGCTGTGGCCTCGATGCCGCCGTTACCCTCGCCTCTGCTCGCAGCTCACTGGGGAAGTGAGCGTAACTGCCGCATTTTTACGACTGAGAGGTCCCCACCTGTCGTCTGGCACTCGGACCCCCGAAAGGGGGGCGGGCGGGTGTCAGCCGTCCGGAAGGAGCGCGGACGCGTAGAACCACCGTCGCGCCCACAGCTGGTAGACGGTCGAGGCGGCGAACAGGATCATGAACACCGTCCCGAAGAGTAGGGGTTCGGCGCTCGAGAACAGCGGCGCGTCCGCACCGGAGAGCACGACGGCGAGCAGTCCGATAACACCGAGCGAGCGATAGTAGGTCGCCCAGGTGATGCCCACGGGCGTGGAGATGCCCATGTAGACGTCGATGTCCTTCGCGCGCGCTTCGAGCGAGACCACCTTCTGGTCGCGCTCGTAGTCGACGATGCCGTACCCGTCGAGTTTCGGCAGGTGCGTCTGGTGCAAGGAGTTGTAGACGCTCTGCCGCAGATCCCGCGGGGCCGGCGACGTGCTCGATTCGAGTTCCGCGACGCGCTCCGAGAGGTCGCGCAGCGAAACCGGTTCGAGACGCTGCTTCAGATACTTGAGTGTCAGTCGCCTGCGGTCGTTCCGGAGGATTTCGTGGATCTCCTCCGGGTCGAGACTGTCGTTGCCCTGTTGTGCGAACATCGTCTACCCCCACCCGTGTCGGTGATTGCGGCCGCGCACCCCCCACGGTGAACGGCCGACGCACTACCGAAGTATCACGCATAGTGTAAGTACTTTGCGTTCGTTCAATAATTTCGGGGGGTGGACCGGGGGCGTAATGAGTTATTACGCTCGATTCGGCGGTCGGCCGGCGGGACTGAACGGGTGGTTACGCTCCGCTCATGCGGCAATTATCTTAGGGGATGTATGATAGAGGGTGAGTCACGTTCGGGCCGCCCAGTGGGGATGGGCCGAACCCACGGAACGACAAACCATGTCCGAAAAATACGAACTCTCCCGGCGGAAGGCGCTCGCGGCTCTCGGTACAATCGGGGTCGCGGGCGCTGGCGCCGGCATGGGAACGAGCGCACTGTTCAGCGACGAGGAAGGATTCGAAGATAACACGATCACTGCTGGCACCTTGGATATGGCGGTCGAAGGAGAGATTGTCGCAGCCAACGACGAGTACGAAAGCGCTGTCGCAGACATTACTGGCAATCCCATTGAGGCCGACGGCGCCGTCGAGGTGGGCTTCCAGCTCCAAGACTTCAAGCCGGGCGACTGGTTTATCGTGTGCATCACCGTGGACTCGGTCGCGGAGAACCCGTTCTACCTGACGGTACACGGGGACCCGGACAAGTACGCCGAGAAAGAAGGGGCCAACACGGAACCCGAGAATCAAGAGGAGACCGGCAGTCCCGGTTCAACGTCGGCGACGAACGACAGAGGTTGGGAGTCGGTCACCGCTACGAACGCCGAACTCGGTGACAAGCTGCTAACCACTGTCTGGGGGGAGTGGGGTGGCACGGCACCGTCAGCAGATGATGATAACGATCCGAACGACGGGTCTGGCGACAGAACCGACCTGGTAAGTCTCGATGGTGACTCCAACATCGGGGGGCCCCAGAAGAACACGTTCTCGTGGCAGGAACCAGACGAGGATGGGAATGTCCCTGGCGAAAGCGACGTCACATACACCGACATCCGCGAGCTGTACTTCGGTGAGGATCAAGATCCCAATAACCCGTCGTCGAACACCGTTCCAGGTAGCAACATCAACAACGGGATCGCGAGCGGCGACGGCATCCTGGTTGGAGGGACCAACGATCCTCTTGAGATCGGTGGCGATCCCAGTAGCGATGATCTACTGAGCGACCCCGATGGTGATGGCGAGGGCGAACTCGTCCTCTACATGCTGTTCGAGCTTCCGGTCGAGGTGGGGAATGAAGTGCAGGGAGACGCCGTGAGGGGCAACCTCCGGTTCAACGCCGAGCAAGTACGGAACAACAGCAGCGACCCGCGGAGCGGCAGGAGCTCATAGAATACAGCATCGGCTTTCGGACATTGACCCACATGGTGCACTGGACTGCTGGAGTCGGCGCGACACGGCGGTTCGACTCCGTCGGTGGGTCTTTCCGGTGGGGGCCAAAATGACAGACAAAAATACAATAAATCTCACGCGGCGCAAGATCCTGGCCAGCATGGGGGCGGTGGGTGCCGCTGGTGCCGGTGCTGGGCTGGGGACGAGTGCGCTGCTCGGCGACCAAGAAGGATTCGAAAACAACGCGATCACGGCGGGTCGGCTGGACCTCAAGGTCGACTGGGAGGAGCACTACTCCTATCCACAGCTGTACGGCTTCGCCGACCCGACCGACGGCCTCGACGCCACGCGGTCGAGGCCGGACGACACGACCGACTACGTCGGGTT
>JAZKSZ010000049.1:0-12409 GCA_036625795.1 Haloarculaceae archaeon | reverse complement strand
ACTGCGTGACCCGCACCGAGGGGTACTACGACATCGACCTCCACGAGCGGGCGGCGATCGAGCCGCTCGTCGACCTGGATTTCGCGGCACTGTACGACCAGTCGCTGGCCGCCCAGCTCGAGGCTTACCTCGACGTTCCCTACGAACTGGTCGCCGAGCACGTCCCGGAGTGGCGGCTGGCGGCACACGCCGAACCGAGGGCAACCAGCGTCGAGCAGCTTCCCTACGTGGTCGACGACCTCGCCGTGGTCCGGACGACCAAGGCACCCAGCACGACGACCGTGGAGGCGGTCGGCATCACCGACGGCGGCCAGCCCAACGACACGCGCGGCGAGGTCTTCACCCGGTCGGCCAGCCCCGCGACCCAGCCGGCGGACGGCGCCACCCGCTCGACGGGAGCCTCCACGGCGGGCGCCGACTCGCAATACGTCACCCTCGAATCGACGGACACGCTCGGGCAGGCCTGGATCGGCGACGGCGTGCCCGTCGGTGCGAGCAAGCTGACGGGCACCGCCTTCGAGAACCGCTTCGACCGGGAGAAGACCGACGGCGACATCGCGATCACCATCGTCCAGAACGACGCCCGGATGGACGAGGAGCGCGACATCGTCGACGACGTGTACGGGAGTCGCGAGAAACTCCCCTTCGAGGTGGACGTCCGCCGGGACCTGACCGTTGCCGAACTCCGGGAGACACTCCAGGAGCGGACGGACTTCTTCCACTACATCGGCCACACCGACGAGGAAGGGATGGAGTGTGCCGACGGGAAACTCGACGCCGAGACGCTCGAGGAAAACGGCATCGGCGCCTTCCTCCTGAACTCGTGTAACTCCTACGGGCAAGGGCTGGGGCTCATCGAGTCGGGCGCTATCGGCGGGATCGTCACGCTGAACGAGGTGGTCAACGACAAGGCGGTGACGATTGGCGGGTTGATCGCCAAGCTACTAAACGCCGGCTTCCCGCTTCGGGCGGCACTGGATATTGCGGGTGAAGAGAGCATCGTCGGTGGACAGTACACCGTCGTCGGAGATGGTGGAATGACAGTTGCGCAGCCAGCAAGTATGACTCCGAATGTGTTAGAAATATCGGAGACGAACACTGAATTTGAACTAAAGATACGGACTTACGCTACGGATGACGTGGGGCTTGGTAGTATTTATATGCCATTTATTAACGGAGTCGAAGAATACTTCCTAAATTCTAACAAAGTTGGCGAATTTACTGTTTCTGGAGAGGAACTTACTGAATTTCTTCAATTAGAAAATGTTCCAGTGAAAACTAGTGAGCAGCTAATGTGGAGTCGTTCGCTCTGTAACGGAGAATTGCTCAAGTAGCGTTAGGGACCAACGTGCGTGGTTCCATTTCCTGCCGCAACAGCCCCCGCCTGAGAGAGTAGCAGCAGCGCGGTTGCGAGGACGCCGATCATTTTCGGGTGCTCTGCGAGGTACGAAGCGACTTTACTGTCTTCCATAGTACATCCGAACCATCGGCTGGGTGGAAATTAAATTTTTCTGATAATATCTTACATGTTTAATCTTATGGCCGACAGAAATCCGGCGAATGAGCCTATCGAGCGGCGCGTATATGGCTATTTCACACCCGATAGCAAAATAAGTCGGGGCTTCGATGGGTAACTTTGTGCCGTGAGTCCACCATTACTGTTTTACAGCCGCCGGGATCACATAGTATAAGCACTGAGGGACATGTCAGATTCACGAATATCCTCACGCGCACGCCACCGGGGGCCCTCCACACTCTGCTCGCGTGGTGTCGTCGAGGTGCGGTTCGGGTCGTCCGAGCGAGTCAACTGGACCCCACAGCGGGGCAATCGGACCGTCAGCGGTGGGACCGGGCCGGGTGTGAGTGTCGATGTCCGGTGACGACGAGCCGGGGGTCGCCCGGATCGCCCGCGAGGCCCTCCGGACGAGCCGGCGCGGCCAGCAGGACCGCCCGGGTTTCGTCCGCAGCGGGAACTTCGGGTCCACCGAGGAGCGGACCCTCGAGGTCCCGACCCCGCTGGCGGACATCAAGGAGCGGGAGCCAGTGCGGGTCCTTCACGTCGACGACGACCCCGGGATCGCCGACATCACCTCGACGTTTCTCGAGCGGATCAACGACGACTTCGAGGTGACGACGACGACCACCGTCGTCGAAGCCCTCGACCTGCTCGCCGAGCGCGACTTCGACTGCGTCATCAGCGACTACCAGATGCCCCGCACCGACGGACTGGAGTTTCTGGAGCTGGTCCGGGACCGTCACCCCGACCTCCCGTTCGTGCTGTTCACCGGCAAGGGCAGCGAGGAGATCGCCAGCGAGGCCATCGCGGCAGGCGTGACCGACTACATGCAGAAGGGGGGCGGTCCCGACAAGTACGAAGTGCTCTCGAACCGGATCGAGAACGCCGTCGACCAGTACCGCACCCAGCAGCAGTTCTGGGACGCTCTCTCGTGGTACCAGCGCCTCGTCGAGCAGGGCGTCGCCGGGGTGTTCGTCGTCCAGGACCGGGAACTGGCCTACGTCAACCGGAAGTTCGCCGATATCTTCGGGTACAGGCAGGAGGAGCTACTCGGGGAGTCGCCGCTGATGATCGTTGCCGACGCTGACCACGATGCAGTCGGGGACATGCTCTCCGGGCTCCCCGGCCGGTGTGACGGGACTTTCCGTGACTCGTTCAGGGGCGTCCGGAAGGACGGCAGGACCCTGCACGTCGAGGTCCACGGGGGCGTGACCGACTACGGCGGCGACCCGGCCACGACGGGTATCGTCCGCAGCGTCGAGGAAACGTAGCGGGCGGCCTAGTCTGCGGGCGCTCAACTCTCGCTTTCCGTGAGTTCGAGCACGTCGTCGAAGAAGTCGAGCGAGTCGTTGGGCCCGGGGTTGGCCTCGGGGTGGTACTGCCGGGTGATGATCCCCAGGTCGTCGTTCTCGAGTCCCTCCGGGGTGTCGTCGTTGACGTTTACCTGTGTGACCTCGAGCTGGTCGCCGGGGTCGGCGACGGTGTAGCCGTGGTTCTGGGTCGTCATCACGACGCGGTCGGTCCGCAGGTCGCGGACGGGCTGGTTGACCCCGCGGTGGCCGAACTCCATCTTCTCCGTGGAGCCACCCAGGGCATTGGCGACGACCTGCTGACCCAGGCAGATGCCGGCCAGCGGCAGGTCGCCGACGTACTCCTCGACGACCTCGCCGGCCTGCTCGAAGTTCTCCGGGTCGCCGGGCCCGTTCGAGATGAAGAGCAGATCCGGGTCGATGGCGGCCACGTCGTCGGCCGTCGCGTCGTAGGGCAGCCGGTGGACGACCGCGTCCCGCTCGACCAGCGAGTCGGTGATCGACCCCTTCGCGCCGCAGTCCACTAGCGCGACCCGTGGCCCCTCCCCCTCGGGGTTGTGAACCTCCGCCCTGTCGACGGAAACCTGCTTGCCGATGTCGCGGTGCTCGGACATGTGCTTGCACTGCCGGAGTTCCGCCAGCGCGTCCGCCTCGGTGACGTCGGGGCCGGCGGCGACCCCACACTTCATCGCCCCCTCGTCGCGGATCTCGGTGACGATCTCGCGGGTGTCGAGGTGGTCGACGCCCGGCACGCCCTCGGCGCGGAGCCACTCGGCGACGTCGTCGGTCATCTCGCGGGCGACGACGCCGTTTGGCTGGACGCTGTCGGACTCGAATCGCTCCTCGCGGACGCCGTAGTTGCCGATCAGGGGGTAGGAGAAGGTCAGGACCTGCTCGCGGTAGCTGGGGTCGGTCAGGCTCTCCTCGTAGCCCGTGTAGGCAGTCGTGAAGACCAGTTCCCCGCGCGTGATGCCCGGCGAGCGAGCGCGCGCCTCGATGACGCGTTCGCCCTCGATGGCGACGTAGGCGTCCGACATTACGAGATGCGTATCAGACTCCGGCAGATAAGCGTTGCTTTCGAAGATGAGTTACGAAATTCGTAGCGTTGAAGTACCGACCGCCGATACGTACAGACCTCGATGGACGACCTGGACCGGGCGATCCTCGACATTCTCCGGCGGGACGCCCGAACACCCTACACCGAGATCGCCGACGAGGTCGGCACCTCCGAGGGGACGGTCCGCAACCGTGTCGAGCAACTCGTCGAGGACGGCGTCATCGAGCGCTTTACCGTCTCGACGCGCACGGGTAACGTGAAGGCGATGGTGGAGGTCAGCGTCGACGTCAACGTCCGGACCGAGAAGCTGACCGGACGGCTGGCCGAGTGGCACCAGGTCGACTTCGTCTGGCAGGTCTCCGGCGAGGAGGACATCGTGGTCGTGGTCGACGCCGCCGACACCTCGACGCTCAACGACATGATCACCCGGGTCCGCGAGCTCGAGGAGGTCATCAACACGAAGACGCGGCTGATCCTCAACGAGCGCCTCGGGTGACGCGTCCGTAACCGAAGCCGGTTTGTGGATGCCCTCCGTTGAATGTGCTAATGACTGTCGAGAAGCCGGCAGAGGGCCGGAAACACGAGAACGCCGGCGAGGACGTCATCGCCGTCGACGCCGACGACAACCCCCAGGGACTGGTCAACAGACTCGACGCCCACACCGGCGAGGGGATCCGCCACCGCGCCTTCACGACCCTGCTGTTCGACGGCGAGGGACGGATCCTGCTCGCACAACGCAGCCCGGACAAGCGGCTGTGGGACACCTACTGGGACGGGACGGTCGCCTCCCACCCCGTCGACGGCCAGACGCAGGTCGAGGCCGCCCAGCAGCGACTAGAGGAGGAACTCGGCGTCACGCCCGACCAGTACGACGACCTCCGGGTCACCGACCGCTTCGAGTACAAACGCTACTACCTCGACGAGGGGGTCGAACACGAGGTGTGCGCGGTGCTCCAGGCGACACTCGCCGAAACGGCGGTCGACCCCGACGACTCGGAGGTCGCCGGGCTGCTGTGGGCGCCTTACGGGCGCCTGCACCGCAACCCCCGGTGGTACCGCCAGCTCCGGCTGTGCCCGTGGTTCGAGATCGCGATGCGCCGGGACGTTCAGAACTGAGCGACGGACTCTTTTCGGTAACTACGTCCGTGACTTCACCGCCGCCCACCATCTCCGGCGGCTACGTCCGGGACTTCACCGCCGCCCACCATCTCCGGCGGCTACGTCCGGGACTTCACCGCCGCCCACACCGCCACGGCACCGAGCAGAAAGGCAGGGATCAGCGGCAAGACGAGGTAGGCGTCCCGCAGCGTCAGCCCCAGCGAGGCGATGAGGCCCTGTGCCTGCGGGAGAAAGAGGATCGCGGCCGGCACCACGAGAAAGCAGACGAGGATGACGCCGACCAGGAGCCAGCCCCGCCAGTCGAAGCCGGATTCGCTGGGCGGGGCCTGGTGTGGCCGCACGCCCTCCGGGTCGTGGATGTAAGTGTCCCCGTCCGGGTCGTCACGGGCGTCCGGATCGGGCGGGCCCGACCCCGACCCGGCTCCGGCGCCAGTGCTGCCCCTCTCGCTGGCCCCGCCGCTCCCCGTCCCGTGCTCGACCCGGCTGTGCTCCGTCGGGGTGTCGTCGGCCATTCAGTACTCGCTGTCGGGGACCACGACGACCTTGCCAAAGCCCTCCCGCTCCTCGATCATCTCGTGGGCCCGGGCGGCCTCGCTCATCGGCACCGTATCCCGGATCCGCGGTTCGATGGCCCCCTCCCAGACCAGTTCGAGGACGTCGTCGACCTCGCCGGGGGTGCCCATCGTCGACCCGATGACCTCGAGCTGGTTCCAGAAGATCCGGTTGAGGTCGGTTTCCGGGTTGCCGCCGGTGGTCGCCCCGCAGGTGAGCACGCGCCCGCCCTTCGCGAGGCTGGCCAGCGAATTCTGCCAGGTCTGGGCGCCGATGTGGTCGACGACGACGTCGACCCCGCGGCCGCCGGTCGCGTCGCGGATAGCGCCCGCGAAGTCCACCTCCTCGTAGTTGATGGTGTGGTCGGCACCGACCTCCGCGGCGTAGTCGAGTTTCTCCTGTGTGGAAGCGGTAGCGTAGACTTCCGCGCCGACGTAGTCGGCGATCTGGACCGCAGCGTGGCCGACGCCGCCGCTCGCGCCCAGCACCAGCACCTTCTCGCCGGGGCCGACCTCGCCCCGGTTGATCAGCATCCGCCAGGCAGTCTGGAAGACCAGCGGCGCGGCCGCGGCGGTCTCCCAGTCGACGTGCTCGGGGACGGGGACGAGGTTCTCGGCAGGGACCGCGGCGAGTTCGGAGTGGACGCCGCGGGTGTGCTCGCCCAGGATCTGGAAGCGCTTGCACAGCGTGGTCTCGCCGTGCCGGCAGAACTCACACTCCCCGCAGTACAGGCCGGAAGCGACCGCGACGCCGTCGCCCGCCTCGAAGCGCCCGACGTCCGCGCCGACCTCCTGAACGACGCCGGCGGCGTCGCTGCCGGGGATGTGTGGCATCTCGACGTTGATGGTGGGCAGCCCCCGGCGGGTCCAGATGTCGAGGTGGTTCAGGGCGCCGGCCTTCACGTCGACCAGGACCTCGTCGTCGCCGATTTCGGGGTCCGGAAACTCGCCGTACTCGATGACGTCCCGTCCGCCGTGCTCCGTGAACTGAACTGCCTGCATACGCGGGAAGTAGGGTGGCCCGTGAAAAACACTGACGGTGGCCGATGGACACGGACGGGTCGGGCATACCGCAACACCGGGAGACAAAGATTTGCCCCGCCGTCCCGTGGGTCCGACCATGCGGCGACGCGCCCCGCTCGCCCTGCCCGCACTGCTCGCCGTGCTCGTCGCGCTGAGTGGCTGTACGGCACTTCTCCCCGCCTCGCATCCGCCAGCCGACCTGCCCGAGGAACCCCCGCGGGTCCTCTGTGACGCGACCTGGAGCGAGAGAGAGGTCACCGTCACCGTCGCGTCCGGGCACGCGGTCACCGACGACTGGGCAGTGAACCTCTCCGTGGCCGGGACCGCCGAAGGGACGACGCTGTGGGCCTCGACGGTCGCACCCGGGGCGGCCCGGGGTTCGTACCCGGTCGAGCCGGGTGACAGTCTCACCGTGCCCGTCGAGCCCGACCGGGACCGCGTTCGCGTGACCGTCGCCTCGACCCGGGCGGCCACGACGCTGTGTACCCGCTACCGGGGTGGTGGTGGATGAGCGAGAGCGCGGACGGCGACGGTGACGGGAACGGCGGCGGGCCGCTCGGGACGCTGCGCGCGGGCGGAGGACTCGTCCGCCGCTACTGGCCGGTCCTGCTCGCGGTCGCCGTTCTCGTCCTCGCACCGACGGTGCCCTGGGTGCTGGTTGCCGACGTCCACCGCTCGGTTCCCTGGGACCCGGTGGACACCGACCGTTCCGGAGCCGCGGTGATGGACGACGTGACCGACCAGCTCCGCGAGGTCGACCACCGCCGTGTCTCGCGGGTGTACCTGCTCGAGAACGGGACACGCACGCCGTACGCGACCTACGAGACCGTTCGGGAGTTCAGCCGCTACCAGTACGTCGCCACGCTCGTGCGCTGGCAGGGGATGCCCGACGACGCCTCCCTGTTCGCCGACCGCTTCCGCGCCGAGGTGTCCGTCGACGGCCCGGTCCAGGTGGTCCAGTACGCCGACGACAGTCTCGTCGCGCAGGGCTACCGGTTCACCCCTGACCCCGACCTGCTCCCCCAGGAGCCCGTCGGCAACCGGTCCGTGAGACTCCCGCCGGGTGCCGCGGGTGTCTCCTGGAACCGGACGAACACCGTCGCCCCGAACGGGAGTCTGGCCGGGCTCTACCGTCCCTACTTCTCGCCCCGGGGCGGCGGCTGGGAGGTCCGCTCGCGAAACGACTCCGCCGTCGTCGTCGGCATCGACGACCCCGAGGCGGTCTTCGCGACCGTCCCGATGGAGGCGCAGGCAGTCCACCCGGGCACGCGAGTGCGGGTCGTCCTCGACGCCGCGACCGGGCGCCCCGAGCGGGTGGTCGAGCACCGCGTCGTCACCCAGCGCGTCGACGGCGAGTTCCGGCGGCGCCACTACCTGGTCGTCACCCGCTTCTCCGCGTGGGGGAGTGCCGACGCCCGGGAGCCGGGGTGGGTCGGCGACGGCGACCTCGACAGGCTGGTTACGGACCTGCTGTACTACTGAGTTTTTGTACCTCCGCGTCCCAGACCACGCCATGGTCGACTTCCAGTCCCGCGACACGCGCCGCAGCCTCGGCGGGGACGACGAAGACGAGGAGACGGAGGGGGATGAGGAGGAAGAACCCGGAGACGATACCGAGAAGGCAGGGAGCAAACCGGCCGACGCCGAGGGTGAGCAGGCGTCCGGCAGCAGGGCGGCAGATCAGGACGACGGGACGGGCACAGCCCCAGCGACAGGTGCCGGGGGCGAGGGCGGAGCCGGTGAGGAGTCCGCCGGCACCACGCAGGAGCCGGAAGAGATGACGTACGCGCTCGTGACGGTGGGTGCGCCGGACGGCAGCATCGACCCCGCGGACGCCGCGGTCCCGGCGCTCGACGGGACCGAGGCCCGCGTGGTCACGCGCCGGAGCGTCGAGCCCGCCTTCGACGCCGTCCAGTCGACGGTCGGCGACCTGGTCGAGCGCCCGGACGTGGCCGCGGTCGTCACCTTCGGCGGCGTCGGCGTGGGTCCCGACGACGTCACTCCCGAGGCCGTCGGGCCGCTGCTGGACAAGCGGATGGACGGCTTCGGCGAACTCTACCGCGTCCTCGCCCACGAGCGCGAGGGGACGGCCGTCGTCCGCGCGCGGGTGACGGCGGGGCTCGTGGGGAGTGTTCCTGTCTTCTGTCTGCCTGGTGACCCCGACGCGGCGCGTCACGGTGTCGAGGGACTCGTACTCGCCGAGGCCGAGGCCACCGTCGAGGCGGCAGCCAGCGACGACGAACCACCGGAAGGTGCCTGAACTGTCCGGCCGACTCCGCCTCCGGGTCCCGCCTCTTTTGCCCGCTCGTCCCCAACGGCGGGTATGGTGACGACCCTGACCGACGACGTCTGGTGGGTCGACTTGCAGGGGACCAACGCCTTCCTGGTCGACGACGGCGCGCTGACGCTGGTGGATGCGGGGATGCCCTGGCACAGCTCCCGGCTGGCCCGGGCTATCTCGCAGGTCGGCAGCGTCGGCGACATCGAGCGGGTGCTCGTCACGCACTTCGACATCGACCACGTCGGCGGACTCGGCAGGCTCGGGGGGCTCGACGCCACAGTCTACGTCGGCGTCGAGGACGCGCCCTACCTGCGCAGCGAGAAGCGCCCGCCCTGGGACAACCAGAAGGGACTCCTCCAGCGGGCGCTCGACGTGACGCGGACCACCCCGGACGTGCCCATCGAGCCGGTCGAGGACGGCGACACCGTCGGCTCGTTCACCGCCTACCACACGCCCGGGCACACGCCGGGCCACACCGCCTTCGTCAGCGAGGACCTCTCCGTCGGGTTGCTGGGGGACCTCGTCGTCGAGTCCGGCGGGCGGTACGAACTCCCGTCGTGGTATCTCAACTACGACCAGAGCCGTGCCCGCGACAGCCTCGTCGACTTCGCCGACCGGACACCCGACTTCGCGGTGGCCTGCCAGGGCCACGGCACGCCGTTCGTCGACCGCGGCTCGGGGCGAGTCACAGACGCCGCCCAGCGAGCCGAGGAGGGCGGGGACGGCACCGACGCTCCCGGGACGCGCGCCTGAGACTGGCGGGCCCCGGTCAGAGCTCCGCGGCGACGGCACCCGGGTCCAGCAGGTCCGGGTCGACCACGAGGTCGGCCTGGCCACGGGCGAAGTCCGGCAGCGACTCGGTGTCGTAGACGACCACCTTCAGGTCCTCGTTGAGGTCGAGCGCCACCGGGATGGAGGTCGCCTGTCGGACCTCCGTTAGGACGTACGCGCCGGCCTCAAGAACCCCCGCTTCCTCCAGCGCCGGCCGGTTGGCCACGTCGACTCGCGGCACTTCGTGACCCTCCGCCTCGATGGCGGCCGCGATGTCGTGTTCGTCGGGACCGGCGACGATAACTCTCATGCCCGACGCGAGGGAGTGCTCCGGGATAGGTGTCTCGCTCTCCACCGTTCGAGAGGGTCGCCCCGTCCTGTCGTTCCGGTCACCGTCACTCGTACTCGATGGTCGCGGGCGGCTTGTGGGTCACGTCGTAGAGCACCCGGGAGACGTTCTCGTTCTCCCCGGTGATCCGCGACTGGATGCGCTGGAGGGTCTCCCAGTCGACCTCCTGGGCGCGGGCGGTCATCCCGTCGCGGGATTCCACGGACCGGACGGCGACCACCCAGCCGTGGACGCGGTTGTCGCCCTTGACGCCCGTCGCCTTCCCGATGACGGCGGCCAGGGCCTGCCAGGGGTCGTGGTCGGCCAGTTCCTCTTCGACGACGTGGTTTGCCTCCCGCGCGACGGCGAGTTTCTCCTCGGTCACCTCGCCGAGGATCCGGACAGCCAGTCCGGGTCCGGGGAACGGCATCCGCTCGGAGATGATCTCCTCCAGGTCCAGCGCGCGGGCGACCTCCCGGACCTCGTCCTTGTACAGGTCCCGCATCGGCTCGACGATCCCCTCGAAGTCGACGACCTCGGGCAGGCCACCGACGTTGTGGTGGCTCTTGATGGTCCCCTCGCTCTCGATGCGGTCGGGGTAGATGGTTCCCTGGACGAGGTAGTCGGCGCCGACCTCCTCGGCGACGGTCTCGAACTCGCGGATGAACTGCTCGCCGATGGCGTGGCGTTTCTCCTCGGGGTCGGTGACGCCTTCCAGCGCCGCCAGGAACCTGTCTTTGGCGTCGACGACCCGCAGCGAGTCCATGTAGTCGAAGGTCTCCCGGACCTGTTCGGTCTCGCCTTTGCGCATCAGCCCGGTGTCGACGTAGACCGGGGTGAGCTGGTCGCCGACGGCATCGTAGGCCAGCGCGGCGGCCGTCGAGGAGTCGACGCCACCGGAGAGGGCGATGACCGCGTTCTTCTCGCCGACCGCCTCGGCGACCTCGGCTTTGGCCTCCGGGATGAACGACTCGACGTCGACCATCAGTCGTCACCCCCCACGGCAGCGGGCTGTTCGGCGGTGGCGATAGCCTCGAGAAACCCCACGAAGGGCGGGCTCGCCCGCGTCGGCCGCGACCGGAACTCGGGGTGGAACTGTGTCCCCAGGAAGTAAGGGTGGTCCGGAAGCTCCAGCACCTCCATGCGCTCGCCGGAGATACCCGAGAAGACCATCCCCGCCGCCTCCAGGTCGGGGATGTACTCGGGGTTGACTTCGTAGCGGTGGCGGTGCCGTTCCGTGCAGGTGCTCGCGCCGTACAGCTCGCGGGCCAGCGTCCCCTCCTGCAGGTCGGTCTCGTGGGCGCCGAGCCGCATCGTCCCGCCCATGTCTTCCATCTCCTTTTGCTCGGGCAGGAGGTCGATGACGGGGTGGGGAGTATCCTCGTCGAGCTCCGCGGAGTGGGCACCCTCCAGGCCGAGGACGTTGCGGGCGAACTCGACGACGGCGAGCTGGAAGCCGAGACACAGCCCAAGCAGGGGGATGTCCTGTTCCCGGCAGTAGCGGATGGCCTCGACCTTCCCCTCGGTTCCCCGCGAGCCGAACCCACCGGGGACGACGACGCCGTCGACCCCCGACAGCTGGCCGTCGTGGCCGTCAGCCAGATCCTCGGCGTGGACCCACCGGCGGTCGACGTCGACTCGCGTCTCCAGGCCGGCGTGTTTCAGCGACTCGTGGATCGAGATGTAGGCGTCTTCCAGGCCGTACTTGCCGACCAGGGCAACCTCAACGTCACCCTCGGACTCGCGGGTGACCGTCTCCCGCCAGGCGGTGTCCCGTTGCCCTGCAGGGAGCGCCTCGCCGGTCAGGTCGAGGTGGTCCATCACGTACTCGTCCAGTCCCTCGTCCTCGACGACCAGCGGGACGCGGTAGATGTCCTCGACGTCGGGGTTCGAGAAGACGGCGTCGGTGGGGACGTCACAGAACAGGGCGATCTTCTCGCGGGTCTCCTCCTCGAGGGGGTCCTCACAGCGCCCGACGAGGATGTCGGGCTGGAGGCCGATCGAGCGCAGCTCCTTCACGCTGTGCTGTGTGGGTTTGGTCTTCTGCTCGCCGTTTTTCGAGTAGGGGACGAGTGTGACGTGGGTGAAGAGAATGTCGTCGTCCTCCTCTTCGTGGGCGAACTGGCGCAGTGCCTCCAGGTAGGGCATCCCCTCGATGTCGCCGACTGTCCCCCCCACTTCGACGATACAGACGTCGGACCCCTCGGCGGCCTCGCGGATGCGCCGTTTGATGTCGTCGGTGATGTGGGGGATTATTTGTACTGTGCGCCCGAGGTAGTCGCCGGCCCGCTCCTTCTCGATGACCTCGCGGTAGACCTTCCCGGTGGTCACGTTGTGGTCGGAGGTCATGTCGATGTCCAGAAAGCGTTCGTAGTTGCCCAGGTCGAGGTCGACCTCGCCGCCGTCCTTGAGGACGTACACCTCCCCGTGCTGGAAGGGGTTCATCGTGCCCG